>JAGLSW010000963.1 GCA_023135565.1 Candidatus Aminicenantota bacterium
AAGATTGGGAAAAAGTGAAAAAATAATTATGAGTTATGAATTATGAGTGATGAGTGATGAGTGAGAAATGAAAAAAGCAGCGAAAACACCATCCGGTGTGTAAAATAAGGAGTGAGCGGTAAGAGGTCGATAACGTGTCGAAAAAAATAAAATTTCTAATCGGTTTTTTTTTATACTTATCCTGCTGACAAGCGGGTTTTTCTACTTACGGGGCAGGCTCGCCGCGGAAATTACAAAGCTAAATAAACAACTCACTTCCAATATCCGCCTTTCCGATTTGAAATTTTCTCTTTTCCCCTTAGGGCTGGTGGTTAAAGACATCCAGGACTTCACCATCAAGAACAAGAATATCGTCTCTTTTAAAAGAATTAGCTTAGAAATTCCCTTTACTTCCGTTTTTTCAAAAAACAAAGAGGTGGATATCAGCATTCACAACCCCAAAATCCTTTTAGAAGAAGACATCCTCGATGTGCTGCAAGAACTGACTAAAAAGAAAACCAAAAAAGGAAAATCCTCCCTGACCATCAACCGCATTAGTATAAAAAAGGGCGAACTGGTTTTCAAACACTCCCAGGTTTTCATTAAACTGCTGGATTTCGACTTAGAGCAATCTTTTAAAGATAAAAAAACAGTATATAAGCTGACATCTCCCCATTTGCGGGTCATTGTGCCCCCACTCTTAAATAAACACGAGAAAAAACAGTTGGCTTCCGATCCCGAAAAACTGGCTCCGGGCTTAGAGGGCGATTTAGTATGCCGGATCAAACAGACCCCGGATGGTTGGCGGATGACCGATTTCGCCTGGAACACCAATTACCTCAAAATAACCATGAACGGCAAAATCCTGAAAGACAAAAGATTCACTTTAAACCTCTTTTCCCACCATTTTTCCCGCAGCCCGCTGCTGCTTTATGCAGCCAAAGGGGTGCGTATCAGGACATTTTTTAACGGTATAGCCAAAATAGCAAAAGATAAGCAGGGGGTTATTTCCATAAACGGGCAATTCAATTCCCGGGCCTTCTCTTTTTTCTTAGGCAAGCAGCACCCGGAGGAGAAAACCGGGGATTGGCCCTTGAGCAGTTTTTCCAACCTGAGAGGAAATGTCCGCTGGAATAATGAGAATAATAAGGAAAAATATGAGGTGAATTTATTTTTTGCGGACGAGCGCAATGTCAGCAGGGCGACGTTAAGAAGAGAGAACAAAATAACCGCCGTGAATTTAGAAAATATTTCCGCCGAAAAAGCCGGCGTCATTTTAAATATCGAAGACATCGCACAGATAGGCGGGAAAATTACGTCAGCCGATCTTACAATAAAAAATAGGCGGATAAAGGGGAAAGCTTTATTGGGCAGGTATGACGTTTTAGACCCGCAGCGTTTCAATCTATCGGGCTGGTTGTCTTTCGATTACAACACCAAAACAAAAACGGCCAAAGTGGATTCCGTTAAGATGGATACGGATTTCGGCAGGGCAGTGCTGGCCGTGGAGTCCTATCCCAAAGAAAAAGAAAAGGAAAAACTCAAAGTAAAGGTTTCGGCGGATATAACTGGAACGGGCGGTTTAGACCGTTACACCGATTTTTATATCGGTTTAGATTTGAGCCCCTGGCGCTTTACGAAAGGGAAAGGGAAGTTAAATTTAGACGTAAAAAAAATAAAAAAGAACTATTTTGTCAAAAGCGATTTTGAACTGCGGGATTTCTATTCCGGCGGCCAGTTCATCGCATCCATGACCGGCAGGGTATCTACTGAAGCAGGCAATACCGACGGCAAAATCTACATAAATGATAAAGATTTTTCCGGTGCCATGAAAATAAAGGTAGATAAGGATTCCACTCACATAAAATTCCAAAATATCAAAGGCGAATCGCAAAAAATATTAAAAATACTGGATTATGACATCGATCTAACCGGCTGGGCCCGGGGAGATTTTTCCTTTGAGCGCCGGGACGGGGACGCCTATCCTTTAGTGCAGGGAAGTTTCTACGGCAAAAAATTAATTTTTTACGGTTTCGATTTTGAAAATGTCAGCGGCAATCTCGAGAACCGGGACTATATTTCCGTAAAAAACCTTAAATATTCCTATAAAGGCGGCAGGGGAGAGGCCGGGGTATTTATCGATTTTAACAGCAAAAAATACGACATCAAAGGTGAAATCAAAGATATCGACCTGCGCCGCATGCATAAAGAATTCGCCGGCCGGGGGGACATCCTTTTTTCCGGGGCGGGCGGGTTTGCAAAGGAATCTTTAACAGCTAACGACCCCATAGATGTTACTTATCATTCGGATAATGTCTCTTTTTATAAAGACCGGCCTTTCCGCGTCAAAGGTGAGGCAAAAATTTATACCGATTTTTCCGATTTTACCATTCAACCCGGTGAAAAAAGGGGAGAAATCACAGCTAAAACCGTTCCTTCCTCCTTCGAAATCCAATTGAGCCACATCGATGGGAAGTATTCCGGTTCTTATACCTTCGATTTACAGGACATTAATTTGCTCATACCCTGGGGAAACAACCGCGGCCAGGTAGAGATTAAAGGTGAATTGTTTAACAACGCTGAAGGTGGGATCGATACCGGCGGACGAGCTATCTTTAAAGGAGAGTATTTATCTTTTCCCAAATTTCCTCACGCCTTAGAAAATTTCGAGGGTGACCTGATATTTAACGGTCTCAACTTTAACTTAAGAAACTTGCGCGGTTCCATAGGCGGCGGCAGCGTGGAAAGTAAAGGTTACCTAATAATAGAAGAAGATAAATTAAAAGATCTCCTTTTGGAATTTTCCGGCGAAAATATGGAGTTATATCCCATGGATAGGACTGCCTGCCGGCTCAACGCTAAAGACTTAACCCTAAAATATATAGAAAAAGAGAATAAATTACTCCTTTCCGGTGCATTGAACTTTCCCACGTCGCTGTGGGAAAGGGAGGTGGATGAAGACATCTCCTTTAGTACTACCGAGTCGCTTTCGCCTTCCGGTAACACTTTTTTAGAGATGTTAAAATTCGATCTCAAGTTGATCGCCAAAAAGGATTTCCAGGTGGACAATTCTCTCTTAAACAGCAGGGGGAAATTCGATCTGAGACTTACCGGTTCGACGAAATTCCCGTTAATAACCGGCGCTATCGATCTCAGGGAAGGTTATTTAGAGATGTCGGACAACCGTTTCGAGTTGGTTAAAGGGAAAATAAACTTTAACAAAAACGACGAATCTAAAATAGACTTAGAAGCGGAAACCTTTATTAAAAATTACCATATTAAATTCCTTATCAAAGGTTCTTTTTCCCGTTTGGTCCCGCAGTTTCAATCTTCCCCGCCCCTGCCGCCGCGGGACATTCTCACCCTGCTTTCTTTAGGAGAATTATTTGAAAGGCCCACCGGCACGGAACTCAGTTCCCAGGTAGGAGCCGGGACCACAGGTCTGATTGCCCAGGAAATTGCCGAGCAGATTAAGAAGCGCACCAAAAAAATATTTGGAGATTATGTGCTGCGCATTAATCCCAATATCACAAATATCACCGGCGCTTCTTTCGAGGATAGTTCGCGGGTGATCGTAGGCAAATCCATTGCCCGGGATATATTAATCGTGTACTCCACCAATTTTTCCACCCAGAGGCAGGAAGTGTTGTATGTGCAGTATCAATTGTCGCCCTCCATCTCTTTAGTAGGCATGCGCAACGAGGAAGGCCGGTTCAGTATCGAGGTTCGTTTCAGGAAGAGGCGGTAATATAATTATGAGGCATGAATAGAATTATGAGTTATGAATTATGAATGATGAGGCAAGAATGCTTAAAAAACCACTCCGCCAGAGGCAAATTATTGATAGCTCCCTGAGAGGTCTACCAGCACATTCCCCTCTTGAGAGGGGTGGCACTGAGGGGCTTTTTGTTTTTTGCCCCGAAGTGACGGGGTGTGTTAGCTCCATCAAAAAAGCTTGTTCTTCCAGCAAACGTCCAGGAGATATTTTCAAAAAGCGCCCCCTGCCCGCCGGAGGCACAGCGCTTTTTATTATTTTGATACTTATGGCTGCTTTTTTCTCTTTCGGCGACGATCTGCACAACCGAAAAATTCAGCAAATCCTCTTTAGCTTCAACGGCCAACCGGACGTCAAAAAAGCCCGCAAATTCGAACTGCTGCTGGATTTAAAAAAAGGAGACCCTTTTAATCACAAAAAAATAAGACAAAGTATGGAAAACCTCTACAAAGCAGGTCCCTTTAACGATATAGAAATAAGAATAGAACAATTGCCGCAAAACTTGCTGAATGTCTACTTCAATATCACCTGCAAACCTATCGTGGATTCTATATTACTAAGCAAAAATAATAAAATAGATAAAAAAGAACTGCTCAACTCCCTTTATTCCCTGAGAACCGGCGCCTATTTCGAAGAAAACAAGATAGAAGCAGCCTTAAAAGAGATAAAAAATTTCCTCGAATCCCGGGGTTACTTGAATAGCAAGGCCGCTTATACGGTCTCCCAAAACAAAGCAAAACACAGCGTCGGTTTAGTCCTCTTCATAACACCCGGCCGGCAGGCCAAAATAAACAAAGTCATCTTTTCCCTACCGGAAAGTATCTCCTATAAGAAACTCTTAGGGCAAATCAAACCCCATTTCAAAGTCGGGAAATATCTCCCCTACACCTTCCCCCAAAAAATCGAAAAAATTAAAAAATTATTAAAAAAACAAAAATATTACTACCCCGAAATAGAGATAAAACCCGTTTTCCTCGATAAAGAGAAAACAGCGGTAAATTTAGAAATTAACGTCGATCCCGGTTACAAATATATCTTCAAATTCCGGGGCATGAAAAATAAAATCGACCTGATCTCCTCCATCTGGGGAAAAAAAAGATTCGAAAAATGGGCCATAAAAGAGAGCAACGCCAGGATCCTCTATTTCTTAAGAAACAACGGCTTCCTTAACGCCGAAATAGAATCGGGATTAGAAATAAAAGGGCGGGAAAAACACCTCACCTTTACCGTCCAAAAAAATAAAAAACATACCTTAGGAAGCATCAATTTCAGCGGCAATAAGTCCATACCCGAAAAAGAATTACGCCAGGTTATCAAAACCGACGACCAGGTATTTAATTCCCTCTTCTGGCTGCGCATCAGTTCCCTTTATATCGACCAGGGAGTCTTAGAGCAATTCTACCACTTCCACGGCTTCCCCCTGGCTGAAATTACCATGCAGTTTAACCTGCAGGAAACAAAAGCCGATATCGACTTCCTGATCGCTGAAAAAGAAAAATTCACCGTGGAATCGATCTTATTCGACGGCAGCAAGTTTTTCGACAGGGAGAAACTCCTCTCCTTCATGAAAACAATAGAAAACGGCCCCTTTGTACACCAGGTGCTGAACCGGGACATCGAAACCCTGATAGGTGTCTACTATGCTTCCGGTTTCGATAACGTGCAAATCACCCCGGAAATATCACCCGGCACAGAAAAACCTATTTTCATCAGGATCCGGGAAGGAAAACCCTATAAAATGGGGAACTTAGTCATCATCGGCGCTTCGTCCGACCAGGAGAAATTATTAAAGAAACTATTCCCCTTAAAAATGAATTCACCCTTTAACCGCAGCCGCATCGCCCGTTTCAAGGATGAGACCGAAAACAGCGGCATCTTTAGTGAAGTGAAAATCAGTCAAATCACCAAAAGCGCCGATACCATCGACGTACTGCTGCGAATCACCCCTGACAGGAGCAAATATTACGGCCTGGGTATCGGCTGGGAAGACAGGAAAGGGCTGCGCGGCACCGTAGAGTACCAGGAAAAAAATATTTTCAACTCCAGTTCATCTTTCTCGGCCATGGTGCAGGCCGGCATCAAAGAAAAAAGAGGTTTAATCTCCTACGACACCCCCTATTTTTTCAAGAATAAGATCAACTCCTCTTTAAAAATCTGGGCGGACAACGAAATATATCCCAGTTACAGCTTCAACCGTTACGGCATCGCTGAATCCTTAGTCAGGAAGTTGACCCCCACTTCTTATATCCTGGGTTCATTCAGTTGGTACAGGACCGAACTCACCGAACTCGAACCTCCTGAATACGGCGTGGACGCAATCGGCAGGCCCTTCGACACCACGGCGTTTAATTTTTCTTATGTGCTGGAGCGGCGGGATGACCCCTTTAATCCTAAGCAAGGGGATTATTTCTCCTCGGATATCAAAGTAGGCTTTCCCCTGTTCGAGAAAAGCTATTCTTTTATAAAATTTTTATGGAGTTACCAGCGAAATTTTAAATTCTTAAAGTACGGCACTCTTTCTTTTTCCGTAAGGAACGGTTTTGCTTCAGGCGACATGTCTATCACCGAGCGTTTTTTTGCCGGCGGCGTCCACTCCTTCAGGGGCACCAAGATCGACCGCTTAGGTCCAATCGACGCGGTTAACGACGCCCCCAAAGGCGGCAATGCGTTAGTATTGGTTAATCTCGAAGCCACCTTTCCTGTCCTCATTGTCCCGGTCAAAGACCTGTACTATTCTGTATTTTTCGACATGGGCAATGTATTTGAAAAGGTCAATGATTTCGACATGTCGCAATTGAAAAAAGCCCTGGGCTTTAGTATAAAAATCAAAACCCAGATGGGGCCCATAAGAGTGGATTTCGGCTGGAATTTACAGGAAAGGCCGGAAGGCAGTTTCGAATGGAATATAGGAATCGGCAATGTTTTCTAAAATATTAATCTCCCTATTAGTTTTGCTGCAGGCCAACACCATATTAATCGACAAAATAGCCGCAGTGGTCGATGATGAAATTATCACTCTCACCGATATAGACAAAGCCATCCAGGTGTATCCTTTAGAGCAGGCCGGGGCAGAATCGGGAGAGTCTTTTTACATCGAAGTATTGCACCGACTGATCGCCCACAAAACGGTTTACTTAGAGTACAAAGATGAACTAAAGTTAACGGAAGAAGATTACGCCGCGGTGCAGCGTCCCATTATCGAGAAATTCGGGTCTTTAGAAAAATTGCTGGCCCTGCTTAAAAGATTCGACATGGATTGGGCGGATTTTAAAGACTTCATCAAAGAGAAAGTGGTCTATGAAAAAGTGTTGAAAGAGAAGTTTTTGGATGAAATTAAGATCGATTACCGGGAGATCGAAACTTTTTATAACCGGGAATACGTGCCCCGGCAGCAGGGCTTGAACTTAAAAGTCAAAAACCTGGTGGAGATGGCTCCATTGATCGAAAAGGAGTTAAAAGAGAACAGGGCCGAAGAGAAGTCCTTCGGCTGGCTGCAGGAGATCGAAACGTCATATCATATTATCAATAAGCTGCAAAAGGAGTCCAAATGAGTTTATTCGAAAGCGTCAAAGACAGGTATATTAAAGATTTGAAAGTAGGAGCAAAAGTCGACTGGTACTACAAATTAGCCGGCATAAGCAAAAAAACCAAACGGGACGGAGGTCTTTATTTGGCCTTAGAGTTAATGGACAAAACCGGCAAAATTCCCGCCAAAGTATGGGATAACGTGGAAGCCTGCTTAAAACTGCTCCAGGAAGGGAAAGTTTACCGCCTAACCGGTTCTGTGAACGAATTTATGAGCAAAAAGGAAATCAAGGTAGACGGCATCAGGGCAATAAACCCGATGGACAAGGATTTTAGCGAAGCCGATTTTGTCGAGCAAGCTGGTTTCGACACCGAAACCCTGTTTAACGGCATGATCGACACTTTGAAAACCAACATCGAAAACCCGCACTTACTGCAATTGATCGATCTTTTTGTGCAGCGTTATAAAGAGAAATTCAAAACCCATTACGGCGCGCAGAAAATTCACCATGCCTATTTAGGCGGACTGCTCAAGCACACCCAGTCGATGCTGGAGCTTGCCCTTTTTGTTGCCCGGCATTATTCTTTAGACAAAGAACTGTTGTTAACCGGGGTATTGTTTCATGACATCGGCAAAATGTTCGAGTTTAAGATATCCCCGGCAGTGAGCCTCACAGCGGAGGGCGGGTTATTAGGACATCTAATCATCGGCAGCCGTATATTTACGGAATTATCAGGGCAGGTAAAAGGGTTCCCCGAAGATTTAAGTTTAAAAATCGGCCACCTGATTATCTCGCATCACGGCGAAAAGGAATTCGGCTCCCCGGAAGTGCCCAAAATACCCGAAGCTTTTGCGCTTCACGCCATAGATTTGCTGGATTCCAAATTGAACATCATGGCGGAAGCCATAGGGAGCGCCGATTCTAAAGATTTATTTACCGAGTATTTATATCCCTTAGGCAGGAGACTGTATACAGGAGGAGCTCAAGAGAACTCAGGAGGAGTTCGGGAGGACTCAGGAGGAGCTCAAGAGGATTCAGGATGAGCTCAGGAGAAATCAGGGTGAGCTCAAGAGAACTCAGGTTGATCTCCTCTTCGTCACCACCACTCCCGGAAAACAGGAAAACCCATGAATACAAAAGAAGCGAAAATCTGTCCCAACTGTAGATCCGACAACACACTTCCTTTCGAGGAGGAGGGCAGCAGCGGTAAGGTGGGTGATTCTTTAGCCATTATTTTATTATCCGCGCTGTTGATATTGGCCGTTTATTTTTTCTTTGTGATTTCTTCTTATCTATTTTATCCCATGGTGGTTTTTGCCATGGTAATAATTGCCTCGTTGGTCATCAACAAGAGGGACCGGGACAAAAAGAAAGCGAAACTAAAGCCTGCGGAGAAGAAATTTCATTTATGTCTCGATTGCAGTTTTAATTTCGAAGCCTGATCCCATAATAATCGGGGCATATCTTGAAACTCCCATCAAAATATGAAAATACCGGTACAACCCGCAGCGCGGGGAGCCTATAAGCCGCTTCGCGGCAAAAGGCAGCGTGTGAACGCTTTTGATTCTAAATTATAAAAAGTTTTGATTAAACTTTTTCAAAAGTTTAGCCCCCGGCAGGGCCGCCGGAGGCAAACAGGGGGTGGCCGGCGCACCCCGGGGCTTATTTTAACGGGAAGCGGTGGGCAAGATAAAGAGGGTAGCTGTGCAAAAGAGATTGATCGTTAAATTCCAGGTTTCTTGCGCTGATACGGACGCGGTATTTTGTCCTGTATTTCTTAGCAAAAACATTCAAGCTTTTCAATTTCCCTGAAAGTCCTGCTTTTACCTCGACAGGGTAAACATCGCCGTCGATTTCTCTCAGGAATTCGACCTCTGCCGTATTGCTCATCCAGCCGTAGATATGTCCGCAGCCGCTGTATATGAACTCCTGGGCCGTGTAATTTTCGCAAAAAGCGCCCTTAAAAGTGAAGAAAAGATCGCTTTCCAGGTATAGACTGCGGGGAGGGATTTTGGCTAAAGCGCCCAAAATACCTACATCGAAAAGATACAACTTAAAACGATTGTGCTGCGTAAACGCCTCGAAAGGGATTTCGCCGGAATTGACGATTTTGGTTTTGAGCAAAAGACCTGCCCCCACCAACCAGTGGATAGGTGATTGCAGCCGGGAAAAACGGCTGCCCGGGACTGCATCCGATGCCTTAAATTTTTTGTTTTCCCTGGCCAGTTGTGACGGTATAGACTGGAAAACAAGAGCGATTTCATTAGCGTTGACTTTACCGGCGTATTTGGAAAAATCGCTCATGTAAGCTGTAATTAATGCTTCTTGTTTTTTGCGGGCCTGCAAAAAAGCCTCGTGTTTCTTTTCCTGTTTATCCCGGTAGGTTTGCACCACCTCGGGCAGCCCCCCGACGATAAAATATTCTTTCAATCTATCCATCAGGTGGCCGTGTATGATTTCCGGGATAGTATCCGGGTATTTTATTTTATCTAAGAACTCACGGCTTTTGCCGTCGTCCACGGCCAGCAGGAACTCTTCGAAGGACATGGGGTATAAATGCAAGAAATCGACCTTTCCCACCGGGAAGGGTTCGTCGGTTTGGGTAACTCCCAAAAGAGAACCGGCACAAACTACAGCCAACCGCGGCATATTTTCGCAAAAATATTTTAGACTGGTGAGAGCAGAAGGGCAGTCCTGTATTTCATCTAAGAAAAGGGCGTCTTCCCCGGGAGAAATTTGGGTATCTAAATAGAATTCGACAGCTTCCAGTATTTCGCCGGGGTTCAAATTGCCGCTGAAGAGTTTACGGGCCCCTCTATTTTCCTGGAAATTAATGTAATGGAGCCTGCGAAACTCTTTTGTGCCAAATTTTTTTAAGGAATAGGTTTTGCCGGTTTGCCGGGCCCCTTTCAGGACAAGAGGTTTCCTGCCCTCACTATTTTTCCATTCCAGAAGTTTGCTTTCGATTGTACGTATCATACGCGATTATATCACAAATCGTTAACGAATACAATTATTCCTATGAAAAATTGTCAAATTCGGCAAAAATTCATAGGAAAATTTGCAAGCCCGTCAAAAAAGCCCACGAAAACCCGATTTTTTTTGTTGGGTTGTGATTGCTTTTTCGCTGTTTTCCAGGCCGGTTATGCCATTACATGGCGGTAATGAACAACATGTTGTCGATAATTTCGAGTTCCCCCCGTCAGGTGGCTTTCTTTTCAAGCTTAGTCTTGAAAAAACACTATCTTACTATAAAAGCAAAAAGAATTAGCGGCGATGAAACACCTATTATCTTTCCTATCCGAACAAAGAGGTACGGGAATCTTTTTTAAAACATTTATTAAAACACCTCTTCCAGGTTGATCGTTAGGGGGTTTTCGTTAAGTACTAACTCGATTTCGTCTTCTTTGGTATACACCTCTTCCCTGCCGTACCGGCCCTGTTCATCGAGCTTGTAAACCAATACCATATGTTCCGCCGGATGCACCACCCAGTATTCGGGTACGCCGTGTTTCTCATAAAGCAGTAATTTGTCTTTCATGTCTTTTTTAACCGTATTGGGCGAAACGATCTCAACGATAAAATCCGGCGCTCCTACGCAGCCCCTGTCATCCAATTTTTCCGGGTCGCATATGACGGAAATATCCGGCTGCACAACGGTTTGGGTTTCGTCGTTTTCTTGCCGGCCTTCCGGCAGCCTGACGTCGAAAGGCGCTGCATATATCATGCATTCCTTATCTTTTAGAAAATTTTTTATCACCACAGAGAGATTAATAGAAATTTCCTGGTGGTACCTGGAAGGAGCCGGGGTCATATCGAAAGGTACGCCTTCGATCAGTTCCCAGCGTTCGCCTTCGGGCCAGGTTAGATAATCGGCATACAAGGAATGGGGTCAAGTCTTGTTTTATGACTTTTTTTGATTCATTTCTTGCCGTTTAATTATTCTGCTTATAGTTGCATAGTGTTACTCAAATGTTTAATACTTAAGGCAATACAAGCGCTAAAATACCCGCCTTTTTGGATGCGAAAGTGTTTGTATGAACAAATACAATCGTTGCGATAACCTTCTCGATTGAGTACACTTCCCCTTAACATTAGCATATGAGATTTCCATAACCTCGAAATGAGTTCAGCCTAATAAATTCCGATCCACAAATAACTCCAGTTCATCTCTGTCGAGAAGTTCCGGCTCCTTTTTGTGGATCAAGTAGACAGCATGGTTTGCGATGTTTTCTCTTTTTAATATAGCTTTGATAATGTGCATGGCTTTCTTGCCGGCCTCGTCGCCATCGAGCATGAGTATATATCTGCGGTCGAGATACTTTAACAAATCTATCTGTACCGCCGAGATGGTGGTGCCCATAAGAGCCAGCGAATCAAATCCGCATGTGTGGATATGTATGCAGTCGAAAAACCCTTCCACAATGAAGACGGGATTTGGCGAATGGGGAACAAGGTTCTGCAGATTAAAAAGATATTTAGATTTTTGGAACCTGGTGGGGAAGAGATACTTTGGATAGCAATCGTGATGTATGGTTCTGCCACAGTAAGCCACAGTGTATTTATCCCTATCTACGATGGGAATGGCAATGCGCTGTTTCATCATCCCGGAGGTGCAAAATCCTAATTGAAAAAACCGGGCCACCTGGGGGGTGATATTCCTCTCTCGCAGATAAGGATGGTCAAATTGCAGGTTCAGTTTGAAAGCTGTATTCTTTTTTACCAACGGTGGTTTTTGGATGGTAGTTGTGGTGTTTTGTGGGCGCTTCGGATAGAAGATTTTGCAGATTTTGAGTGCGGCCGGGTAAAAAGAGAGGTTCTCCTTTTTCATGACAAAGTCGAA
>JAGLSW010000964.1 GCA_023135565.1 Candidatus Aminicenantota bacterium
GGGCTTTCGAGTAACAGGAAAGCGTATCGCTCATGAAAAGTTTTGGGAGTCCAGAACCCTTTTTCAAAAGGGTTTTGGCCGCCGGAGGCAAAGTGATTTCATGGCAGACAAGAAACGTTCTTTACGCACTCCGGGCCTGGGATTTTCCTCCTACCGTTAGGTGGTTTTTTTTCAAGCTTATTCTTGATTTTAAAACAGGTCGTCTCTTGAAAAATCGTCTCCCGACATATCGTCATCAGACATATCGTCGTTCGCCAACTCGGTCATGATCAAAGCATCGTTGGCAGCTTCTTCTATCTCCTCGTCATTGGAATGGGATAGCTCAACCAGGATATCTACAGCTTCGGGTGCAGCGATATTGCCTGCGGCTTCGATTGCGGCAAATAGCAGCGGCCTATTTTTATCGCCCCCGGTGAAAATCTCCTTAATATATGGCCAGGCTGCTTTGATTCCCCATTGTCCGGCAGCACAAACAGCCTCGTAATATACATCAGGATTTTCATTTTTTAGGGACTCTAAAATCCGGTTTTCGAATCCCTTGATATAACCCATGGAAAAAACCGAGGTGAGGAGCCACTCATGGTCATTAGCGGAATAGGCTGTTTGAATTGCCTTTTTGTGCCAGTCCATAGGCGCACGTACAGCCGCTGCCAGGATCCGCCGCTTCACCATTTTAGGGGTGCCCGCATCTTCGTAAATCTCCCGGAGACGCTCCCGGACTTCATGAAATCCTTTTTCAGAGAGCATGATGTCATCGTAATCATCAAACTCCATGGTTTCCGCATAATCGAGGGCGGGGCCTAAAGAAATTGCTGCTTTACAGCGCAGGTCCTCCGGTTCATCGCTGTCCCGGACGATATCGAGCAGGTGAACGGCGATATTGTCATTCATGACCGTTCCGTCCCCGGCCAATTCCGCTGCCAGGATGCGGTCTGCTGTGCCTGCATTTTTATCGAGCAGGACCTCGATAATGGTTTTGCCCGCATTTTCAGGCCAATCCCAGGGTGGAATTTCGCTCAAAATTAGTAAATCCATTTTTTTATTCCTCGAAGGATACTTTACACTAAAAGGTTAAAAACATCAAGTTTTTTTAAAAGAAAACGGACGGCAGTCCACACTATGAGGGGCGGGGACTATGAGTGAGAACGTGAGGATTTTGCGATAAGGCGGGGTTTAGGGAGAAGGAATCTATTCCCCCAAAATTCGTCTATTTCACCGGGCCGATATAAACCGCTTCATGACCCGAAAAAACCAACACTAACTTGACTAATTCGGTTTTCCCGATAGACTTCCTGAACTTCTTGTCGATACTGTACTTTTTTAGCTGCTCCTCCGCTTCTTCCACTAATTGCTGAACCTTCTTTTTATCGATGCCATCAGCCCTGGGCTTGCTATCCGGTCCGGCTTCCCCTGCCGCGGGTTCTTTCAGAATCTTTTTTTTAAAAAGCACGTCGAACGCATCCCCTGTCGATGTCCCCGGCAGCGGCAAAGACGACGACTGGCTGTCTTTTCTCCCCCGGTCTCCCCTTTTTTTATACTTGATTTCGATAATGTACGAGTACTTTATTCCTTCATACCCGGCCAAAAAAGGTTCCATAACAATGTCCGCATACCCTTTGTTCATTTCCTTTTCCGCATGAATAATGTACAAATCACTCAAACCTAAGTACACATTTAAAAACGCCTGGATGGATTTCTCACCTACTATCAAATCCCGCAAACTCATGCTCTCACTCATCAACGAAGCAATATAATCGAACAAGGGTTCCCAGCGGCCATCATAAGCCATACCGCTCATCAGGTCGCCATACTTAGCCAAATTTAAACTAAATACCCCGGTCTCTTTGTAACCTTCCATTATATAATCATAAAACAACCGTTTTACGGTTTCATTGGGGATGCGGAACCTTATTTTATCCCGCTCGACGCCGTCGATGGTCAATAACCCGAAATAAAAAAGCAGGGAAATGAAATTCCCGGTATCCGCTAAATTTTCTATGGAAAAGCCTTTCTCTAAGTTAGACAGGACCTCTCCCTTCTCTACCACCTGCTTTAAACGGTCGAAATTACCGTTGACGGTTTTCCCCTTGGTCTTATTTATAATAACGAGGTGCCTGATTTTGCCGTAGTCGATTTTTACATTGCGGTCGATCAATTCGTCGGGGACGGCCTGGGTCTTAAAGTACTGCTTGAGAAAATAGAGCACCATGTCGGAATTATACATCCTGGTTTTGTCATGGATTGAAAACAGGTAGTTCCCGTACCAATTATTCATGATGTTCAAAAGAAAAGACGTATCATGCTTTATTTTGCCTGCGGATTTATAATATTCCAACATGGCTTCCACATCCGCGCCGGTAAAACCGGCCATGCGGTTGAAAGGGGCGTCGATAGATATGTTCTCGCCGATATTAAAGCCGCTGGTGACATCATCTAAGGTGATAGGCGATACGCCGGTGACAAATAACCGGGATATAGGAGCGCCGGAACCGGATGTGCCGCCTTTCAACACATTAAAAAAAGTACGGAAAAAGCCTTCGCCGTGGGTGATTTTTTTATAATCTCGGCTCCCTGAACTGGACAATATGGTGTTGGCAAAGTTGTCATACTCGTCGATAATAACATAAAGTTTCTGCTTATTCTTGCGGCACAGCGAGATGAGACTGCTTAAAATATCAGAGGCGGTTTTCCTGGTTTTTAGTTCTTTTATTTTCTCTTCGGCATCCACATTCAACAGTTGGCTGTACTTTGACATAAAAAAATCGGCTGTGTCCAGGATATAGGAAAAAAAGGAGTCTTCTACGCTGTCCGGCTGCGGCGAAATAAGAGAAAAATTGAACTTTAATACTAAGTAGGTGTTTTTTTCCGCTGTGGGATTTGCATGAATGGCGGTGCCTCCATAAAAAAAATCGAACTTGTCTTTTTTTTGTATGTCGTAATAGGTCTCCATCATGGACAGGAACAGGGTTTTACCGAAACGCCGGGGCCTGATAAAAAATACATAGCGGCCTGTTTTTTCGAGTGTTTCCAGGTAAGGAGTTTTGTCCACGTAGTAATAGTTCTCAGCGCGGATGAGTTCATAGTCCGATATGCCATACGGTATTCTTTTTGTTTTTTCTTCGTTCATTGCTATATCACCACTTGCCTTCGGCGACCCTGCCGGGGGCCAAACTTTTGAAAAAGTTTGATCAAAACTTCTATTGAGCGATACGCTTTTCTTCCCTGAAAAGCGCCCCTCATAGGCGCCCCAAGCAGTGGGCCTTCGCGCCCTTCGGGGTAAAAATAACTCATATTAAAACGCTGCTGGGGCTTAATGCGGGGGCTATTTTTTCACCTGCACTCTGCGGTTGTCATTGCGCCCGAAAACCTCCGGGTTGTACATTTCAAAACAAACAGTGTTGGGCACCGTATAATCCCCGGAATTAGTAGCTATCACTAAATACTTCCAGGTGTGCGTGCCGCGTTTCAGGTAGTCGGCAAAAAGTTCAACCCGGTCGAAATAATACTCGCTGCGGTAAAAATTACCCCAGTAACCCTGCCAGGCACTGTCGCCGCTGCTTTTCTCCTTGTCCAACTGCTGCCCGGTGCGGAAACGGGGATTGAGCACTTTCAAACCGGCGGGAACAGGATCATCCAACACTACAAAAGAACGTTCCATTTTCGTAGTTACCGTGACTTCACAGATGTACTTTTCACCGGGCTTAAAATCATCATTGCCGATCTTTGCGCCCCGCAGCGTCTTGTAAACTTTCTTCACTACAAAACCGCGGTCTATGGCTTCTACTTCACCTAAAGGATAATACTTGAGCCGCAGCAGGTAATAAGACATGCCGGTTCCCTCTTTGAGGAAAGAAAGATCGATCTTATCTTTCGGTTGGTAATCCTTTAACGCCACTATATGCGGCTTTGCTTTTAATTCCCGGCCTTTAAAAATCTCCGTGATCTTTAATTCATCATTGAACAGCACTTTGACTACAAAATCGGGGGTTTCGCTTTCAAACACCCGATAATAAGACGCAAAGGCCAAAAACAAGCGGATGTGATCCTGGGTGGACATATAACGCTTCTGCCGGGTAGTGGTAGTCAGCCAGCGGGCAATCTTCTCGGCGTATGGGAACTTCTTGTACACCCGGAGCAGCGATTCCAATACGATGGCAGTGGTTTTGACATTGGTTTCATGCACCCACCACCAACTGTCGCCTTCATGATTTTCAAAATGAGTTTTGGTAGGTTCGTCTTTCATCTTGTTGAGCATGGTTTTGGCCAGCACGGGCTGCATGTGCTTAGGCAGGCTGCTCTTGAGTTCCAGGGCTTTGAGCAAATAAGCGAGACCGGAAAAAGGTATCCTGTCCCTGACTTCGAAAAGATTGTTCAGCGCGTCTTTCAAAAGGATGTTGTCTAAAGATAGCACATAAACCGCATAAGACTGCACTAAAAAGTAGACATTCTTCGAGTAGGGATATTTAGAATCTACGGTGCGATCGGCCACTTTCCTTAAATATCCCTGGGCCTGGGAAAGCATGCCGCTGTCCATGGCGTAACCCTGTTTTTTGGCAGCCATGATGAACTCCACGGCATAACAGGTGAGATAAGGGCTGGGGAACATACATTCGGGATAATACTTGAAACCACCGTCCCCGGCCTGGAATTTGGGCATCAGTTCCAGCAGTTTCCCGACACGGACGCGAATGTCGTCCCGGCTCATATCCAACAGCCCGTAAGTAAGCAGGAAATCCCCGGCCCCCAACAGGGGATACTGTTTGGAAATCCGCTGCTCCAAACAATCATAGGGGAACTCCTGGAGCACGTCGAAATTCCGCTTTACCCCCACCATGGCGGAAGAGGCCAGGGTGATTTCTAATTTGTCTAAGGGACGGAAAGTGCCTTCGGGTACGATGACCTGTTCTTTTACGGGGTCTTTATCTACCCTGCCGAAGTTAGCTGCTGCTTCGACAAACTGCGGCATCCTGACCGGGATTTCTCGATAAAGGCCGTCCCGGTACGATCCGCCTACTGCCCTGAAAGTCAGTTTGGCGGTCTCTATGGATTCCACCTGGAAATCGAACCAGACCGGCTTCGTTTCGTTAGGCTTGAGCGATACCTTTTTGCTGTCCGGGTCGCCGGGCGCTCTAAGAATATTACCGGCTTCCACTTCCACAGCCACTTCCAACTTCTCGTCGGAGTTGTTGGTCACGGTGACGCCGCCGGAAAATTTGTCTTTTAAACGAACAAAATCGGGCAGCGCGGCTTTTAAGATGATCTTTTTCTTGACTAAGAGATCGTGGCTGCCGCGGCCAAACCTGTCTTTGGCCGTACCCGCTGCGACCATGGCTTTGAACGTGGTCAGGTTGTCGGGCAGTTTGAAAGAGACTTTGGCTTTGCCGGAACGGTCGGTAAGCAGGAAGGCGTTATAATAAGCGCTCTCTTTGAAATTCTTCCTGACCACCACACTGCCGAAAGGTGATGCGCCGCCGCCGCCGCCGGGGTCTTCACCTTTTTCTTTAAACCGGCTTCGTCCCAACACGTCGTTCAGCGTAGAAACGGTCCTCACATCTAAAGGACGGCTGCGCCAGAAGAAATCGAAAGGATCGGGCAGTTCATAACCGACCAGATTCAACACGCCTTTGTCTACTATGGAGAGACAGACTTCCGCTTCCACGGGGCTGCCGCTGCGGTCGGTGACCTCTATCTCTAAGTTGACCGTGCCGCCGGGTTCATAGGATTTTTGACCGGCTTTTACCCGCACATTTAATTTTTTCTCCGCAGCCTCTATTTTGACCTCTTTGTAACCGGAATAGAATTCGGGTTTGCCGGTGTCGTTACCTTCTTCATCCCATTTCAGGCCGGTGCGCTCTTTTAATATAATCACATTAAGAAACACATTGGGCATAAACTCTTTGCTTACGGGGATTTTTACCGTTTCTGCATTGCCTTTCATGCGGATCACTTCCGACCAGATCACTTTCTCCCGCTCTACCGTCACTAAGGCGGTGCAGGTTTCGAAAGGCGATTTGATCAACAGTTCGACGGTGTCGCCGGGCTTGTACTGCTTTTTGTTAACGGCCAGGTCGATGATGCGGCCTTCGTTAACGCCCCAGGAGACATAACCGGAACCGGTAACATAAAAATTGCCGCTGGTAGTAACGGTGTTGCGATTATCGTCCCTGCCGGTGAGAGTTATCTTGTAATAACCGGGTTTCTTAAAGCTGTACTCTTTCTCGAATTTGCCGCCGGGGAGTTCCGCTTGCTCGCTCAAAATATCCTCGGTAAGCTTCTTCCACTCCCATCTTAAAGCGCCGGATGCGTCCTTTTTCTGGAAAGATTTCCACTCTGCGCGGGTGATTTTCATCTCTACTTTCGTATCTTTGAAAAGCCCGCCCTCCGGGTCTACGGTGACTAAAAAGATTTTGCCGGGTTTGCCCTGTTTAAAAAAGTAGGCCCCGGTTTTCAAACCGATATAGTATTTGCCGCGGTGCACCACCAGGGAACGGCGGCCGCTGATGCGGTTGTTGTCTTTGTCTTTGATTTCGCCGTGCACGGTGAGACGCACCGAGTTCTTACAATCGAAACTGAAATTATCTTTCTCGAATTTGTAATTGCCCTGGTTGTCCAATTTAAAGTCTTTTCTAAAAATAGTGCGCCTGACCTGCGATTCATAAGCGCCGAAAATATAACGTTCCCAGCCTTTGGGTTCAAAATAGGTGTTCAGGATGGTCCAGACGCAGTTGCCGGCTGCTTTAATCATGGGGGTGCCGAAAAGATACCTGCCGTTCACCAAACCGGAGAAATCCTCACCGGCGATCAGTTTATCCTGGTCAAAAGTCACTTTGGTTTCAAATTTGGCCGGTTTGTACTCTTCCACGGCAAAGGATAAGCTCTTATTAAACTTAGAATTATCCAATTGCACCGAAAACTTGATACGGTAAAAACCGGTGGGCGCATCCTGGGGCAGTGGGAATTCCCCGGCAAAAGTGCCGAAACGGGTAAAATTCCCGGGTTTGAGTTCGAATTTGTGAATCCCCTGGCCGCGGGAGTTAAAGACTTCGCCTTTGATGTGTTTGAAAACCGGGATTGTCATATCCCCGCCCAGGATCTGTCTCAGGATGCCTTTAAATTTTACGGTTTGCCCGGCTTTATATAGATGCTTGCCGGTAAAAGTAAGCAGGTGGTTGTAATAAAAGCGGCGGCCGTAGTTGTAGTTGAGATCCGACTCATAGGTATAACTCCACATGTCGAACATTTCACTTTTCCTGCCCCAGACAAAGGCTTTTTTGGGGGCAGAGTAAACCAATGCGCCGAATAAATCGTGCTTTGCCGGAACCGCCGCCGCCGGGTTGTAGATGGCGATGCCTTTTTTATCGCCCTTTATCGGCGGGGTTTTTATACTTTGCAGGTGGAAATCCATTTTGCCTTCCGGTTTGCCGCTTTTCATATTAAAGGGCATCAGGAATATTTGCGTGGGGCTGTATTTGGCTACCAACGAGATGCCGGTCAACTGGAAAATATGACCTTTATAATAATGCCGGGATGCGCCGCCGAAGTAAATATAGTAAAAACCGGGTTTGTCGATATTGATATCCTTTAGTTTGAAACCCAGGGTGAAATCGCGATTCTTCTGTACGGGAATCTTCCAGGTGTATTTCTTACAGGTTTTGCGGTCGATCTTATCCAAACGCAAATATCCCGTGCCGGTCAGTTTTTGTAGTTCCGCCGGGGTCAATTCTTTATATAACACTTCGCTGCTGAATACATTGCGCACATTGATAGGGATCGTTTTTTCTAAGTAATCTTCCAGCACAAAATGGGCCGGCCGAGGCGGATAGAGGTAAGGGGAATAATCGAGACATTCGCTAATGAATGTTTTCTCCTGGCCCAACTTGCTGCCGAAGCGGTCTGCCACATCGGCGGGAACAGTCATGGTATAGGTTTTGCCCGGCCTGAAATTGCCGTGAATATGAAACTCCATGGAATTCCAGTCACCGCCTTTTTTTAGCTCTACCGCGGGCTGGAAACTGATTTTCTCGACGAATTTTTTTAAGTTAACAGGGTTGGAAAATTCGATAAAAATGCCTCTGTCGGGCATAAAGCTTTTTCCCACATCGAGTATTTTAAAAATTTCGTAAGTGCGGAAAGTCAACAACCTGGGGGAGAGCAGGCCGATGTTCCCCTCTAAAGGAGGCAGGCCGATCCGGAAATTCACCTTAATGTCCGTGGCAATGGGGAAGTCGGATTTGGGGGTAATAGTGACGTATTTTTTGAGATCTTTTTTGTCGTTCCGCCAGTAATAGAGGAGCTTGCGCTCTTCATCGCTGCAGTACCTGGCTTTGAAATAATATTCGCCTTTATCGGAAGTGATTTTTATGAAATCATCGATGCGATCCGGGTCTACGTCCTGGCTGAACTGCACCAGTATTTTTTGGTCTAAGGTTTGCCAGCCTCTTTTATGGTAGGGTTTGGTGCGTGTAATTTTGATAGTAGGGGTGGAAAAACTCCAGCTTTTCGGGGTCGCGGTTTTGCCGGAAAAGCTCTCGTATCCTTTGAAAGCAACGTTATACCGGGAAGACAATTTTAGTTTGCCGTCCATGCGAAAACAGTAGGTGGTGGAGCTTTTCCAATAGCCTTCGCCTTTGATATGGGGATTTATTTCGATCAGGGAAGGGGCGTTTTTTTCTATTTTTTTTAAGGGAGCTACCGGTTCCGAGAAAGTAATATTGATCTCGTCTACTTCGTCCACGCGGCGGGTCTGGCCCTGGGGATGAAAGGACACAACGTGTACTTTGCCGGCTGCGCTTTGGGCGTCGCCTACTTGTAGGGTGTCCATGTCGGTGCCCAGCATTTGCAGCCATTTTTTGGAAGAGAGGTCCGGGCTGGCGTCCAGTTCTATCTTTTGCGGCGGTTCCGGCGAATGTTCCACCGCCTCTGTGTGCCGCGGTTCTTCTTTTTTTTCATCCCGTTTACAACCGCCGACCAATAGAAGCGAAACAATAGTCAGAGTTAATAGTAAAATAAAAAATCCTTTTTTTGTTTGTGTTGTCGCTAAAGCTTTCATTTTTTTCATAGTTACACCCCAATATTTTTCATGCGCATTTGTTTAACCAAAGGGAATATTATACTCCTAAAATAATTTTTTTCAAATACAAAACAGGCTTTTTTTTATACAACAATATAACTATAATATTATTACACCAACTTGCCTTCGGCGACCCTGCCGGGGGCCTCCCCCATTGAATCATTGTTGGGGGCCAGCGGCATACCGCACCTTTGAAAAAGTTTGAACAAAACTTTTGTTTAAGAAAATTCTTCGCCTGTCCCTTTTTTTTGCCAAAACCGGATTGTTATCCTACCGGGTGTTGATATTTACCGGTTTTGATGTTATAAATAAGGAGAGGAAAAACGAATGAAAAAAGAACAGGATGTCTCGATAATAAAACAGTTCATCCACCAGGTTATCCCCTATAAAAAAGAGGTCATCTTCTTCGGATCGAGAGCAAGAGGAGAGTATACCGAAGAGAGCGATTTCGATATCCTTATCATCGTGCACCGGGAAAATATCGAAAGAAAAAAACTAACCGCTTTGCAATCGAAAATTAAAAGATTGTGTGCAAAAGCGGGATTAGATGCGGATATTATCGTTCGCAGCCGTTCTTATACAGAAGAGATGAGAAATTTTCCCGGCAATATTATCCATTCCGCTTTCCAGACCGGGGTGCCTATCCAATGAACAAAGACGAATATATTAAACTGTGGGTGCGGAAAGCGGGAGGAGACCTAAAAGTCGCTAAAAGAGAACTGGGCGCGGAAGACTCTGTACTTGAGGCAGTTTGTTTTCACCTTCAACAAGCTGTGGAGAAATACTTGAAGGCATTCCTGGCAAAATTTTCTGAAAAAATAAAAAGAACTCATAACCTTGAATTTCTTATCGAGCAATGTATTCAGCTTGATGGCGATTTTACACAATATGAAGAAAAATTCGACGTTATCGCCGGATGCGGCGTAGAAATTAGATACCCCGACACATTTCTTGTACTTGATGAAGACGAGTTAGGGGTTGTCCTGGTGATCGTTGAAGAATTCAGAGAATTTGTTTTAAAAAAGATCGGCATCAACCCCGGCGAAGTCGGTTAAGATAAAGACAGTAGGCTGAGTCTTTCCCATCATATTTTTTTTCATAAACCAGGGTAATATTATACTCCTAAATACATTTTTTTCAAATACACAAGCGGGTTTTTTTCTATACAATAATAATACTATAATATTATATAAGAGAGGGGGAGGAAAATTTTATTCCCAGGGCGCTTTTTCCTTAAGCAATTTTTTTAACCCGGACTTGATCCACGCAGGCCGCTGGAGCGCTTCCTGGAATTTTTCCCACTGCTTGTCATCCAATAGAAAAAAGCGTTGATCAAGCAGTTCATTTTCAGCGGCTTTACAGGCGCTTTCCAATATCATATTTTTAGACTGTTTCTTTTTCACTGCCATAGCTATATTATAACCCATTTTCCGCAAG
>JAGLSW010000965.1 GCA_023135565.1 Candidatus Aminicenantota bacterium
CGCGGAGCGGCTAATTGCCCCCCACGCGAGTGGGGCCGGAGGCATCTGGTTTATTTGATGCGGGCCAAAAGAAGCGCATTAAACAACAACTTGAACGTGGCCTGGGTGGACGCCCGGTACATCGGGTTAAAACCAAATAAAACCAACTGCCCTCTGCCTTTCTTAAGCCAGACCATAACGCTTTTATTAGCCAGCTTTTCCTCTTTTTCACAGTAGCCGCTGAGCAGTATCTCCTTTTCCGGGAACTTTGCAATCACCCGGCGGTCCATATCGAGATCCGGTATAGAGGTGGAAAAAATAGGCCTGCCCTGGAAAAATACACCACCTTGACTTTTCATACCCATAGTTAAAGGATGACCCTTTAAAAAATTCACTTTCATAAAAGAACCGGGGCAGGATAACCCGCCCTGCCGGAGCTTTTTGGAAATATCCTCTACAGGCAGTTGAAATTCCTCTTTCTGATCTTTGCCCGTTACTATTTCTAAATCTCCTAAGAATAGGGCCGTGGAATCGCCCCAGGAGACAATGAGACCACCGCCGTCCAAAAAAGACAGCAAACGCTCCATCCCCTTTTTGCCGATTCCCTTCCTGTATTCGGGAGGATAAGAGGGAATATAATACCGCTCCCCGGCTTTCCATTTCCCTTTCATCAACACCGATTTATTGGTGTCGGGGAACAACACTACATCGAAATCCTTAGCAAAATCTGTTTTTGCAAAATCACCGGGCCGCACCACTCTATAAGGTATATGATAGCTGTCGAAAAGATAACGGGTCCAACCGGCGTCCATATCATGAAAATAGGTCTCTACTAAAGCGATACGCGGCACTTTTAAGGGCTGCGTTTCCAATTTTACCGCCTCATCTAAGAATACCGGGGACACTTTCTGCTCCTTGAGCAGTTGCTTTATTTGCGCCGCTTTCTTGCCGTTATTGTAAACGATAAAACTGCCGCAGGGTATTCTCGAATCGTTAACCTGGACGCACTTTTGCAGGCGCTCTACTTTTAAACCTAATTTTGCGGCCAGGAAAGCCGCCTTATAACTCTCGCTGCGGCTCACTGTAAAACAAATGGCCCGGAATTCCCGCGGGTTTTCTTTTAGCAGGTGGAAAGGAGCGGCGATCTTTGCCAACTGGACATCGAGACCTTTGACCGGGAAATTCACCTCAACAGCCTCTAGGCCCCGGTGCAGGGGTAGGGACCAACTGGTGTTTTCGTAGGGCTGGATGACCTTGCCACCGGGAGTATAACGGCGCACCGGGTACTGCTGCCGTTCCATCACCTCTTTAATAAAAGGCCGGTAAGGCTGGGCTAAAGGTATCACGATGTCGCCTTTTTTGAAGTTTCGTTTATTGATTACAGCGTCGCCGCTGAGTTGATAAAGCTCCACGCCGTGCTCATCTAGCAGGTTGACAAGATTAACCAATTCACCGCTGTCGTGTTGTTCCAGGGGCATTACATAGTAGTAAGGAGGTTTGGTTTTGCCGTTTTTGACCTCTTTTTTGCACAGGTCGCTGCGCAGTTTGAGAATGGCTTCACGGTGCAGTGATGCGGTTTTAATGATGGACATGGTGGAAGTGATCTCGTAATCCACTATATCGCTGAGCCGCCACCAACCGCCGGGCCAGGGCAGCGGCATGTTGATGCTCTTTTTATATTCGGACAGCCCCTTGCCATAAGCCGCCAGTTCGTTGGCTTCTATAAAAATAGGCGTCGCATATTTGACGCCGGCAGCTTCGGTTAAAAAAGTGATCACCCCTTTCCAGAGGCAGGTGGTAGTGGCCCCGGGCCAGTACTCATCGAAAATATACCGCTGGGCCACACCGGCCAGTCCTTTTTTGGTCATATCCGTGATCATATTGGCCCCGAAAATGCCGGTCCAGGTCCAGAGGCGGGCATCCACATTTTCCGCTATGGGGTCGTGGGCCTGGGGCACCGTGTACCTGGCGGTATTGGAACCCATCTGGTGTTTCTCCGCCATCACCTGGGGGAACCAATCTAAATTATAAACCGCGGCAATGGCCCTGGTATCTTCCTGGGTGAGGGATACGTAATCCCGGTTGTTGTCGTGACCCACATATTTGTGATAAACGCCGGGCATGTAAGTGCCTTCGTATTTAGTGCCTTTTTGTTTTTTATAATAATTCACCACCATATCCATGCCGTCGGGGTTGTTGTTGGGATTCATCATATAGACTACATTATCCAACCACTGCAGTACCGTGGGGTCTTTTGTAGTTACCAAATCATAAGCGATTTGGGGAGCGGCCTGGGACGGGCCGACCTCGTCGGCGTGCATAGAAAGGGTAGCCAGGAAAAAGACCCTACCCTCTTTGAGCAGCGTTTCCCGTTCTGTTTCAGTAATATCTGCATCTAAGGCCAGCCTGCGGTTGATCTTTTTTAGTTTATCCAGGTTCTTAATATTTTCTTCGTTGGAGAAGAAGGCGATGTACATTTTTTTGCCCATAGGAGACTTGCCTATCTCCACCAATTTTAGCCTGGGGGAAATTTCAGCCAGTTTTTGCAAGTAGCTGATGAGTTCTTCGTAGTCCAATAACATGCGGTCTGCTCCCGGTTTAAAACCGAAGTGTTTTTCCGGGGTGATTATTTCCGCGGCGGAGCTGGTGGAAAAACCCAGCAGCAGGGATAAAGCTAAAACAGTTAACAGGAATTTAAGCGTTTTAATTTTCATGTATTTCTCCTAAAAATAAGACTGATGTTAGCATAGATATTATACTGTTTTGATTCACAATTAGTTTTCATTGCCTGGCAGGGAAAAAAGGGACAGGCTAAACAAAGCCCACTGCGTGGGGAGCCTATAAGCTGCTTCGCAGCAGGTGTGGTGATAGCTAAAGTGGCCCCCTTTGTCAAGACAGAAATTAACAAAAGTTTGGCCTCCGGCAGGGACCTGCCGCGCAGCGGCTTAACGCC
>JAGLSW010000966.1 GCA_023135565.1 Candidatus Aminicenantota bacterium
TTTTCAAAAGTTTGGCCCCCGGCAGGGCCGCCGGAGGCAAGGCAAAGTAATTTCATGGCAGCAAAAAAAGTAGAGGAACCTATCATGTAAATTTATTTGCTGTTTATCTATAATAATAGGCTTCTTCTTCAAGCTGCTTTAAGTCATCTCTCATTTTCATCAATCTGTCGGCGGTATCAAACCGGGAAACAGAATAATGATCTTCGATTGCCTGATTTAGGTAGGTGTCGAGAGGAAGAAATGAATCCCCATAGAAGTTTAAGGATTCCTGCGCACACCTGCGGGAGCTTTGATTCCCGGCCCAGAAATGAGCCAGTAAACCGAAAAGGTCATTAATCGTGTTGGGTTCGACTTCCGCTCCTGCCAGAGCAAGACTCTCCAGTTTGTTTAAAGCGGCTTGCGCTTCAAAATAGTCATAATCATCTGATTTAAAAGCGGACAACCCGATCTCAAAAAGAGCGCCGGAATTGGGAGAGGCAATTTCTATGGCTTTCAGTATCACATGTTTAGACAGTTTTAGCTTCACTGAACTTTTTCCTATTTCTTTTATAGTCTCGCAAACCGCTCTCTCATCGCTGCTGTTTGCAAGTTTTTTAAATGAAATTATTTCGACTATATCTTCTAAAATACGGATAGATAATAGAAAATTAGCTTCATTTCCCGGTTTGTTTTTGCTTGTAACTATCTTTTCAAAACTTCTTAGAATGTCTTCAAGATCACCCCCGGAATATCGCTCCGATGTCTGAATATTCTTAATTAGTCGAGACAGCGCATCTAATACAAGATATTTTTCATGGCCAGCCTCACTCCTTTCTCCCAGGGTAATTAGATTTTCCATTTCGTCGGTTAATATAGAGCCGCCTTTTTTAAATCTTTTATAAATTTTTTTCCCTAAATAGTTAACAATATTTTTTTTTGAAAGATTTTTCAGGTAAATCCACCAGAAAACAATTAAAAATATTAACGATAATGACACAATAACAGCGCTTGTCCAGTCTTTGCACGCTGAATCGATGTCGCATGGGTGTAAACACCAGATAAAACTTAGAGAAAAAAACAAAATCACCACAACCGTAATAAAAGGGAATAAAAAATATTTCTTCATATAACGATTTACAATATGCTGCATTTCTTCCGGTAATGTCACCTGGAATATGATAGATGGAATTCCAAAGGCAAATATTAATAAAACAATCAGGATTTGCAAGTATGCAATACTCCATGCTTCAGTTAGCTGAGGCGGCATTTTTAGTTACCTCCCTTTTTAGTCGCCTGTTCGGAACTTCCGATTATTTCTTCGATAAGGTCGAGAAGAGCGCTATTCGACATATTGGTTTTTTTTTGTTTAAAGAGAATACCACCTAGCTCGTTAAGTTCTTTTTTTAATCCATCTTCACTCTCAACGGTAAAAATCCCAAATTTTTTTGGAGAAACCCAATGGGGTATGTCCGCTATTTTAATAGCTGAATCTTTCGGTGATAAGAGGCCGAAAAGAATTTCTATACCCAGACGGGCCTCGATTTTACTATGCCTGGATTTGATGTAGAGGGTTTCCCATTCGGGATCATCCCCGGGGGGGATGCGAATATCTACAACCACTGCATCGAACTCGGTAGTTTTTATTTTCTTTACAGCATCCGATGCGTTCAGCGCCACCTGCAAATCATATTTTTTGGATATTAATACAGGCCCCGCGAAGTTGGATACTTCCACGAAAGCGCCGTCTTCAATCCATAACACTTTGTATTTCATTTTCCCTCCGATTCTATATTATGCTGCTTATTAATAGGCAATATTAAAGTAGCTGTGGTCAAAAAAGGCTGTGAATAGTCGAATTCGTGTTCCCCGGAATCGGGAACGCTTATTATTTTCACATCCCCACCATGCCGACGGGCTGTTTCCCGGGCATCGGTGAGTCCGATACCGGTTCCCATTCTCCTTCGATCACCAGAATATTTACCGCGGTAACCGAATTTAAAAATCAATTCCGTTGCGATTTCTTCAAAAGCTATCGGCACTCCATAATTTTGAAATTCAACGTGCACTTCATCTTCAACAGTAAAGGCTTTAACCGTAATCTGCGGTCTTTCGCCTATCTTTAGGTGCCAACTGTATTTAATGGCGTTGTATAATAGGTTGGACAGGGCGCGCAGAACTTCCCGCTCATCGACTTTCACCTCGGCATGACAGTCCTGATACTCCTGCCTGATTGTGACATTTTTGTGCTGCGCAAATAAATAAAGCTGGTAAATAGTTGTTTGAATCAACGTGGAAATTTTACAGAGTGTGGGAAGTTCAGGCACCCGCTGTTGGAAGATGACATACTCGCGAAGGGCACGTGCCGAGTAATCAGCTTCTATAATGGTATCGAGCGCCTGATGGGTTCTTATCAGGCAGTAAATCCGCTGCAATTCTTTCGCTTGAATGGATACATTTTTGATTAACTCCCGGGGCAGTTT
>JAGLSW010000967.1 GCA_023135565.1 Candidatus Aminicenantota bacterium
TTTTGTTTATTTAAAATCAAAAGCGTTCCCTGCCGCAAAGCGGCTTATACCCTGCCCACGTGGTGGGCCGCCGGGGACTATACTTTTAACTCCGATCTGAACGCCTCCACAGGCTGCATTTTCGCCGACTTGTAAGCCGGGTAAAGCACCGCTAACAACGCTACCACTAACCCGAATAGAATAGAACCGATCAGTATCTCCAGGGTCAGGTCAGGATAAAGCCTGCTGCCGAAAAAAGGAAAGGGCATGTCTATTTTATCCATCATACCACCGGACAATGCGTTTAAGTCGATGCCTATTTTCTCAAGATAAGCAGATAACGAACCGCCCAATATGCCGCCAATCACCGAACCGATGACTCCGATGTAAAAAGCTTCCGCTAAAATCATCAAAAAAATTTCCCGGTTCTTAAATCCCATGGCTTTGATCACGCCGATCTCATGATAACGCTCCATTACCGCCATTAACATGGTGTTCAAAATCACTAAGGCTACGATTAACATAATCATACCGGTGATTTTTCCGAACATGTTTTCTACTATCGGAGTCATGTTCGCTACTAAGTCGTGCTCCTGCCAGGGAATCACACGAATAGCGCCTCCAGGATCACTTTGACCCAGGATTTTTGCCACTTTTTCGGCCACCATATGCGCCTGGGCCGGGTCTTTCAAAAAAATCAACATCTCATGGACGGCGTCCGGGCAGTCCAACATCTCCTGCGCTTTCTGCAGCGGGATGTAAAGCATGTTTTTGTCATAAGTGGACATCCCGAACTCGAACATACCGACTATATTAAAAGGAAGCGCATAAGTCGAAAAATTAATGTCCGATGTCACCAAAAGCAGTTCCTCATCTACAGCCGCGTCTAATTCTTTTGCCAGCTTCTTGCCGATGATCAGTTCCAATCCTTTTCCGTCGAAATATTCTCCACCGACAATGGTTTTGGATAAGTCCATGCTTTTGTCGGCGGCGGCGGGGTCGATGCCGATAACTATCGCCGGCTCATTCTTGTCGCCATGACTCAACAGCACATTAAACTTGATGCGACCGAAAACTAAATCCACTTCCGGCAGTTCCGCTATTTCGGCCTTTATCCGGTTCACGCCGGTGATTAAATGCTCCTTGGGCATAATACGTTCTAAACGCAAATACTCCGTGTGCGCCAGCCTGACATGGCCGATTTCGGCTTTAACCAATACCTCGTTGAAACTATTCATGAAGCCCTTTATATAACTTTTCATAAAGATAAGAGATATAAGCCCGAAAACAATGGCAATTACGGTAAACATTGTCCTGCGCCGGTTCCGCCAGATATTCCGCCAGCTAAACTTCAATATATTTTTCCACATTTTTGCCTCCTATATGTGCCGCAGGGCGTCGATGGGGTCTAACTTCGCCGCTTTCCGGGCCGGATAAAAACTGGCGGCAAGAGAGATGACTGTGCCCAATATAAAAACCATAATCAGCACGTCCACGGTTAAATCGGCATAAAAAACGTCTTTCACCGGGTAAACCGCGGAAGCAAGTTTCTTGTAGGTCTCGCCCATGGCAGCGACGGACCAACCTTTAACCTCTAAATACCAACTGGCCAGGCCGCCTAACAAACAGCCCAAAAGCGAACCGATCACGCCGATAAAACCGCCTTCCAGGACGAAAAGCCGCTTGATCTGGCCTTTTGTCATGCCCAAAGCTGCCAGCATACCGATCTCCCGGGTGCGTTCCAGCACCGACATCAACATGGTGTTGATAATTCCCATGGAGGCGATAAACAACATGATGAAAATAATCATACTGCTGTTCTTGGTTTTCATTTCGCTGATTTGCAGGAATAGCCCGGCCAGGTCTTTCCAGGTGTATACTTCTAAATCCTCATTTTGGGATTTCAGCGCCGCGGTTATTCTTTCCCGGGCCGCTTCAACCACCTTGTCGTCATCGGAATCGAGCCGCACCACGATCTCAGTCACCTGCGATTCCATGCTCAAACCTTCGTTGGCCCGGTTCAATGGGACAATGATCCTACCGCCGTCTACAGCGGGGTTGCCGCTGTCGAAGATACCCTTTATTTCAAAATCCATGGCGTTCCAGCTAAAATCATCCTTGTCCGTGGAGGTGATGACCCGCACGGTAATTAGGTCGCCTACAGCGAGACCGATGTCTTCGGCTAAGTCTTTGCCCACTAACATTTTGGCCTCGTCCGGGGCCAGCCATTCGCCCTCTACCAGCGACTCTTTGATCTTAAACAAACCGGGGTCCAACTCCGGGTCCACAGCCACGCCGAGGCAGGGCAGTTCGTCCATGCCTTTTATCACCCCGGCGCCGAAAAGAATGCGGCTTTCGCTTCCCTGCACGCCGGGTATGTCTTTCAATAAAGCGTGAATCGCGCCGGGGTCTGCAATGGTGATGTCCATGGGGAGGTCTTCTCTTTTATCGAAATATCCTTTCTTGAAGATCTTGATGTGGGAGGTCTGGCAGTTGATGATATTGCTGATGGACTGCTTGTCTATCCCGTTCATTAAACAGATAGTGATAATGAGCAGGGCAAGCCCTACAGAGATGGCGGAAAAGGTGATAAAAGTCCTCCGTTTGGCCCGGAAAATATTCCTGAATGCAAGCCTTATCATGGTAAACATTTTCACCCTCCTTGTTTGGTTTGTGCATCCTTTTCGATTTTGCCGTCTTTCAAGTGGATGATGCGCCTGGCAAATTCCATTACCATCCGGTCGTGGGTGGAAAAGATAAAAGTAGTTTCGGTTTTTTTGTTCATTTGCTCCATCAGTTCCAACACTTCCCGGCCGTTCCGGGAATCTAAGTTGGCCGTGGGTTCATCGGCCAGGACTAACTGCGGTTTCTTGACCAAAGCACGAGCTATGGCTACCCGCTGCTGCTGCCCGCCGCTCAACTGCGAAGGCTTGCGGCGCAAAAAATCTTGCAGCCCTACCTCAGTTAGGAGTTCCTCCACCAGCGCCCGGCGCTCTTTCGGGCTTGTGCCACCTTTCAAGATCAGCGGGAATTCCACGTTCTCAAAAGCAGTCAGTATGGGAATTAAATTGAAGGTCTGGAAAATAAAACCGATTTTAAAACGCCTGATATTAGCCAGTTCAACGCTTTTTTTGGCGCTGAGGTCGGTCCCATCTATGAAAATAGAGCCTTCCGAGGGCTTGTCTAAACAGCCGATCAGGTTCAGCATGGTGGTTTTTCCCGAACCGGACGGGCCGGCCAGGGAAAGAAACTCCCCTTTCTCAACAGCAAAAGAAACCCCTCCCAATGCCGGGAAAGGAATCCCGTTTGTACGGTAAATCTTTTTTACGTTTTCAACTCTTACTAAAGGCATTACTTACCTCCTTTTTTTTTGTCTTCGACGACCAGGGGGCGTTTTTGAAAAATTGCCCCCTGGACCCCCAAAAAACTTTTGTTAAGCAAACGTTTGTGCCCCTTATCCAACGTTGGAGAATTTGGCCAAGCGTTAGGCTAATCAAAAGTTTTTGGAAGTCCAGAAAC
>JAGLSW010000968.1 GCA_023135565.1 Candidatus Aminicenantota bacterium
AAAGTTTGATCAAAACTTTTTATGATTTAGAAACAAAAGCGCTCACACGCTGCCCTGTTGCGAAGCAGCTTATAGGTTGGGGGCGCCGCCCCCCCGTTGCAAAAAGGGGTGTTTTCTTTTATAATATAGAAATGGAAAAAATATTGGTCGTTGAAGATAACAAGTCCATGCAGGAAATGCTGGAAAGCATCCTGTCGGAAAAAGGATACTCGGTCAAAACCGCCGACGACGTATCCACCGGCATGCTGCTGCTCAAAAAAGAACTCTTCCACGTGATCTTGTCGGACCTGCAATTGCCCGACATGGACGGCCTCACTTTTTTCAAAAAAACCAAAGGTCTGAATATCCCCTTTATTATTTTAACCGCTTTCGGCTCTATAGAACTGGCCGTAGAAGCCATCAAAGAAGGCGCTTTCGATTTCGTCTCCAAACCTGTAGACCCCGCCTACCTTTTCCTGATCATCGAGAAAGCCTTAGAATCCACCAGGATTTTGCGCGAAAATATCATTTTCAAAGAGGTCTATGCTTTAAAAAGCGAAAAACCGGTGATCATAGGCCAGAGCCGGGTTTTATCCAACGAAGCGGAAAAACTAAAACAGGTAGCGATTACCGGTACGCCGGTATTGATTCTCGGTGAGAGCGGCACCGGGAAAGAACTATTTGCCCGGGCCCTTCATGATCTAAGTCCCCGACGGGACAATCCCTTTATTACCATTAATTCCGCATCTATCCCCGGCAGCCTGCTGGAAAACGAACTCTTCGGCCATGAAAAAGGTTCCTATACCGACGCTTATTTGCGCCAGATCGGTAAGCTGGAATTGGCCCAGGGCGGAACTTTTTTCTTAGATGAGATCGGCGACCTGCCGTTGAATTTGCAGGGCAAAATCCTGCGCGTAATAGAAGAGAAAAAAATCAACCGCCTCGGCAGTAATATCGAGATCGATCTCGACATCAGGTTCGTATTTGCCACCAACATAAACATCGAGAAAGCGGTAGAGGAATCGCGTTTTCGCAAAGACCTTTATTTCCGCATCAATGTGTTTCCTTTAGAGCTGCCCCCTTTAAGGGACAGGGCGGATGATATCATCCTGCTGGCGGAGTACTTTTTCAAGAAATTTTCCTTAGACATGAACAAAAAGGAGATATTTCTCTCAAGCAGGGCAAAAGCAAAACTCTTAGATTACAAATGGCCGGGAAATATCCGCGAACTATTGAATACCATAGAGAGAGCCATTATTATTTGCAAAGGCAGCGAGATCGAAGAGGCGGATATTATTTTACCGGAAAGACCTTTTACGCTGATCGAAAACTTTAATTTCAGCGGAAATCTGAAGCAAGTAACGGGCCGGGCTGTTCATATCATCGAAAAAATAAAAATCGGAAAAGTATTAAAAGAGGCCGGTTTTAACAAAAGTAGGGCGGCTGAGATATTGGAAATCAGTTACAAATCCTTACTTAACAAAATAAAAGAGTATGAAATTTCGACGGAAGATTAAATATTTTTTTACCGGGAAAGCGGCAAAACTGCTTATCAACTCGATTTTATTTACCTGCCGGATTCGCATCCGCGGTGAAGAAGCGGTTAAAGAACTGCGCGCCAAAAAAACTCCCATTATATATGTGTACTGGCACAGGCATATTTTTTTTACTATCTATAAATTCAAAAACAGCGGCGCCCGGCCTTTGATTTCTCTTTCGCCGGACGGTGAACTTGTCTCCCGGATCGGGGAAGAATTCGGTCTGAACCCGGTCAGGGGATCGTCGTCCAAAGGAGGAGCGCGGGCTTTTTTAAAGTTAGTCAATACGATAAAGGGGTCGGCGCCCCCTGAAAATACCGACTCACAAAAAAAGGACATAATCAAAAGTTTTTGCGGGGGTGCAGGGGGCAGTTTCTTCAAAAAGCGCCCCCTGCTCGCCGAAGGCCGGGACAGTACAGAGATTTTGATCACAGCCGACGGTCCCAAAGGCCCTTTAAAAGAGATCAAAGACGGCACGGTTTTTTTAGCTCAGAAGACCGGGGCTGTGATAGTGCCATTTTGTTGGTATTCCAGCCGGGTAAAGGTTTTGGAGAAGACCTGGGATCGCTTTATCGTGCCGCTGCCTTTCGGCAGGGTGACATTTGTTTACGGAGCGCCTTTTGTGGTGCCCCGTGATACGAAGAAGGCCGAACTTCCAGGAATAAAACAAAAAATAAAAGCGGAATTGGACCGTTTAGAGAACGAATTAGAAGAGGGTGCGGGACACCCGGCCTCCGGCGGCCCTGCCGGG
>JAGLSW010000969.1 GCA_023135565.1 Candidatus Aminicenantota bacterium
GGCAGGGCAGCGTTTTTGCTTCTACTCGCGTGGGGAGGCAATAAGCAGCGGGTGAGCGTTTTTGATTTTAACTAAACAAAAGTTTTGGTCAAACTTTTACAAAAGTTTGGCCCCCGGCAGGGTCGCCGAAGGCAAAAAAAGTAATTTCATAGTAGGTTTTTATGTTGAAGATAGATCATATTATTAACCCGGTGCAAGTAAAAGAAACATCGGATTTGTTTATCGCCCAGCCTGTCACTTTCGAGACTATGAGAATCTCCCGGCGCACCTGCGCACCCGAAATCGAAGTCTCCCTGCTTTCCACACAATATCCCGAAGACCGCAGCATGATCCCGGCTGATTTTGAAGCTGCGCCCGACTTAGAACGTTCGGTTCCGGATGTGCACAATTTCCGGGTGCACCGCAAACTGCCGCTGATAAAAGACATCCTGGACCGCCTTTATCAACACGGCAGCGGCGACTATCTTATCTATACCAACGTGGATATCGCTTTGCAGCCCTATTTTTATCAAACCGCCGCCGGGATTATCGAACAGGGCTATGACGCTTTCGTGATTAACCGGCGGACAATCCCTGCCGCTTACAAATCCACCAGGGAAATCCCCCTGATGTACAGCGAAATAGGCGAAAAACACAAAGGTTGGGACTGTTTTATTTTCCGGCGTGATCTTTATCCCCGTTTCGACCTGCGCAGCGCCTGCATCGGCAGCGGCTGGATCGGCAGGGTGCTGCTGACTAATCTTGCCGCCCTGGCAAAGAAATTCCATATCTTTACAGACCTGCATGTTACGTTTCATGTCGGCAACGAGCAATCCTGGAAAACCGGAATCCTCGACGACTACCGCATGTTTAACCGCAGTCAATGCCGGGAGATACTATTAACTTTCGAGCAAAAATACGGCCCTTTCGACCGCCGCAAGATACCCGGCCGTTTTTGGCGCAAATTAGAACCCGGGGAATAACAAATTATGGGTAAAAAAGTCGCAATTTTTCAATCGAACTATATCCCCTGGAAGGGATATTTCGATATCATCAATATGGTGGATGAATTCGTGTTTTACGATGATGTGCAGTACACCAAACGGGACTGGCGTAACCGGAACCTGATAAAAACGGCTGCCGGCCCGCACTGGCTGACCATCCCGGTGCTGGTGAAAAAAAAGTTTGCCCAGACCGTTATGGAAGTAAAAGTAAACGGCATGGATTGGAAAAGAAAACACCTGAAAACAATCCTGCTGAATTATAGAAAAGCCCCCTGTTTTGCTGAACTGAAAGATTTTATCGAGGATTTATATGAGAGTATAAATTTTTCTTATTTGTGTGAAATAAATTATTTTTTAATAAAGAAGATATGCGCTTTTCTGGGGATCGACGCTGTTTTCCGGTACTCTAAAGATTTTGACCTAACCGGCGGGCGTACAGGAAGGGTAGTAGACCTGTGCCGCCAACTGAATGCTTCCCACCTGCTCAATGGCCCTGCGGCAAAAGTGCATATGGATGAAAATTTATTCCGCGAAGCGGGCATTGAGGTGTCTTATATGGATTACTCCGGTTATCCCGAATACCCACAGCTTTTTCCCCCTTTCGAGCATAAAGTGAGCATCCTGGACTTGCTGTTCAATACAGGCAAGAACGCTCCGGATTTCATGAAAAGCCCCCACGGCGTGGGCCCCGTGCGCACGGGGGGGCGATAAGCCGCTGCGCGGCAGGACCCT
>JAGLSW010000097.1 GCA_023135565.1 Candidatus Aminicenantota bacterium
AAACTTTTTCAAAAGTTTGGCCCCCGGCAGGGTCGCCGAAGGCAAATTTGACGGGAAATCTGGGAAAATATAAAGCGATTGAAAATTTGTCCCCTTTGTGCTATAACAGGACATGATTAATAAGATCAAAAAAAACTTTAAAATATCGAAGGAGGTTAAATGAAACGTTTCGTTTTAACAACCATAATTTTTGTTTTTGCCTGCGTATCTGTCTTGCAGGCGGGGATTTTCCCCTTTAAAATCCATGAGAAAACCCTGGATAATGGTTTTAAAATAATCGCCATTCCATTATCGAATCCCGGTATCGTGGCCTACTATTCCGTAGTGCGCACCGGCAGCAGGGACGAATATGAAGAAGGACATACCGGTTTTGCCCATTTCTTCGAGCATATGATGTTTCGCGGCACCAAAAAATTTCCCAGCAATGTCTATGATAGAATCACCACTGAAATAGGCGCCGACACCAATGCCTATACTTCCGACGACATCACCGCTTACCACTTGGAATTCGCTAAAGAAGACCTGGAACAGGTGATGGACTTAGAAAGCAACCGCTTCCAGGAGTTGGACTACAAAGAACAGGCATTTAAAACCGAAGCCGGGGCTGTTTTCGGCGAATACCTGAAAAGTAAAATGAATCCCTGGCGTATCCTTTATAATAATCTTTATTTTACAGCTTTCGATAAGCACACTTACAAGCATACCACCCTCGGTTTTGAAAAGGATATCATCGCCATGCCCACCATGTACGAATACAGCAAGAGCTTTTTCAACAGGTACTACCGGCCTAAAAATGTTGTCCTGATGATCGTTGGGGATATCGTCCCCGAAGATGTGTTCAAACTGGCTGAAAAGTACTACGGCAAATGGGAACAAGGCTACGTGCCTCCCAAAATTACCGAAGAACCGGAACAACAAGGCCCCCGGGCAAAGAAGGTCGATTTCAAAGGAAGAACCCTGCCCATGTTGGCCGTGGCTTATAAAAGCTTAAAATTTATGCCGGGATCGAAAGATTATGTGGCTTCGAACATCCTGGGCGACATTATGTTCGGCTTCACCAGCGATCTATATTCGCAGTTGGTCTTAAAGGAACAGAAAGTGCAGACTCTCTACGGCGATTTCAGCATGAACAGGGACCCCAACTTAAACACGGTTATTGCCCTGGTTAAGAAAAAAGAAGACGTGGACTATGTAAAAGAGGAAATCGAAAAAACCCTACAGGAATACCGCACGGAACTGATGGATAAGAAAAAACTCGATGATTTGAAAAGCAACCTCAAGTATTCGTTTTTGATGAGGCTAAACAGTGCGGCGCGGGTTGCCGGCAGCTTTACCCGCTTCATTGCCCTTACCGGCGGCATCGAAGCCATCGACCGATACTACCTCACCTTAGAGACCATTACCCCGGAAGATATCAAAGCAGCAGCGGCAAAGTACTTTTCCGACAACCGGAAAACAGAAATTTTACTTTTAGGAGAGTAAGATGAAAACCAGGAAAATAATTTTCATTTTATTGTTGGCAATATGTGTATCGATAAGCGGATGCAAATGCGATAAAAAAATAAAAACCATCCAGTTGAAAATAACCGATGACCCGATTATTTCTTTTAGATTTCTCTTTCATACCGGGGCCATGCAGGACCCCGCCGGGAAAAACGGCCTCACCTCTCTGACAGCCAACCTTTTAGCGGAAGGCTCCACCCAAAAGAATAAGTACGAGGATATCCTGAAAAAACTATACCCCATTGCCAGCGGTTATGGTGTTCGTGTGGACCGGGAGTATACGATATTTTCCGGACGCAGCCACAAAGACAATATCGACATTTTTTACACCCTGTTCAAGGAAGCGCTGTTAGAACCCGCCTTCTTAGAAGAGGATTTTACCCGCGTTAAAACTGCAACTATCAATTATCTCAAAAACACCTTTAAATACGGCGACGACGAAGAATTAGGCAAAGCCGTGTTTAAAGCTTATATGTACAAAGGCACTCCCTATGAGAATAATGTAACCGGGAAAATTGCCGACTTAGAAAAAATCACCCTGGAAGATGTGAAAGCCTTTTACAAAGAGAATTTCACCCGGGGGAACTTGATTGCCGGGATAAGCGGGAATTTCGACGATGCGTTGATCGGCAAAATCAACAAAGATTTCGCCGCTCTGCCCGAATGCAAAGCAGGAGAAAGAACAGCCATTACCCCTGAGGAAATAGCCGGGCTAAATGTGCAAATAGTTGAGAAGGACACCGAGTCTACCGGGATTCACATCGGTTTTCCCATAAAACTGATACGCGGTGATGAGGATTTCCATGCTTTATTCCTGGCCAACCAATGGTTCGGAGTGCACCGGAATTCATCTTCCCACCTGTACCGGGTGATAAGAGAAGTTAGGGGTATGAACTACGGCGATTACTCTTATATCGAAGATTTCCCCATGGGCGGCAGGCGCATGATGCCCCCGGCCAATGCCTACAAGAATCCCCAGTTATTCGAAATCTGGATAAGGCCGGTAGAGAACAAGAACAGGCTTTTTGCGCTGCGGGCCGCGCTGCGGGAACTGAAGAAATTGGTAGACAACGGGTTAACTCAAGAGGAATTTGATCTCACCCAAAAGTCCCTGACCAAGTATTATCTCCATTTTGCTTCTACTAACGCCGTTAGGTTGGGCTACAAGATCGACGATTATATTTTCGGTTTAAAAGCCGGTCACTTAGAGAATTTCAGGAAGAATGTGGAAGCCCTGACCTTAGAAAAAGTCAACCGGGCCATAAAGAAGCATCTCCAGTATGATAATTTGAAAATCGTATTTGTCAGCAATGAAGCGGAAGCATTAAAAGAGGCGTTAGTGAACAGCACGCCTTCCCCCATCACCTATAGATCGCCGAAACCCGCCGCAGTGCTGGAAGAGGATAAGATCATCGAAGTTTTCCCGCTAAAAGTAAAAGCGGAGAATGTAGAGATTTTGAAATTAGACGACGTATTTAAATAAGCATTCAAGATGAGCTCTCTTGAGCACTTCTGAGTTCTCTTGAGTTCCTCTGAACTACTAATCAGTGAAAATCTTGTTTTTTTGCGAAGAATTAACACACCCCGCTTCCTCTTGTCTCGTTCCTCGACAATCGGAACCACCCCTCTCAAGAGGGGAATGTGCTCGTAAACTCTAAAAGAGCTATCGAGAATTCTCCTCTCTATGGGGAATTGCTGCGTTAG
>JAGLSW010000970.1 GCA_023135565.1 Candidatus Aminicenantota bacterium
CTTCTTATTATTTAAAATCAAAAACACCACCATACCGCGCCGCGGGCCCGCGGTTGCAATTAGAGCGAAAAAAATATAAAATATACCCTGAAAAAAGTTTACTTTTACAAGTTTTTAGTAAACCGGGTATAAAAATGAAACCGATAAAAATTTTTTTTTCCTCCCGACCTTTTGTGGCTGCCTGCTTTATTTTCGGCCTGATCAGCGGCGGGTTTTTCAACCTTAAGGCTTCCCGACAGGCGGAACCCCTGGATATCGAAGGCTATATCATCAACGCTTATACCATCGAAGACGGCCTGCCCCAGAATTCCATATTGTGCTTAATCCAGGCAAAAAACGGCTATATTTGGTTCGGCACCCGCTCCGGTTTGGTGCGTTTCGACGGCGTTACCCCCAGGGTTTTCAATCGCTGGAACACCCCGGCCCTGAAAAACGACACCATCCTGTCGCTCTATGAAGATAAAGATGGCTGTCTCTACGTAGGCAGCGACGGCGGCGGTTTGGCCGTAAAAAAAGGCAGCACCTGGCAATCTTACACCACCGAAGAGGGGCTTTCCAATAACCACGTGCACAGTATTAGTAAAGACGGTAGCGGCAGTTTGTGGGTGGGCACCGACTACGGTCTGAACCGTTTCAAAGACGGCAGATTTAAGATTTTTACTACTGCTCACGGCCTGTCCGGCAGTTCGGTTTATGCGATTATACGGGACAGCAGGGGCGACCTGTGGGTGGGCTGCGACGGCGCTGAACTGAACCTCAAAAAAGGAGAAAAATTCCAGGCATTAAAAATACCGGGCGAGACCCTGGGCATGGAAATTACCGCCCTTTATGAAGACGCGGCCGGCGTCCTGTGGATCGGCAGCGAAAGCGGCCTTTACTGCCGGAAAAATGATGAAATTGCCAAATTCGCCGCCCTAAACGGTGAGCTTTCGGAAACCGTCAAAACCATAACCGGGCACAGCAGCGGCGCGCTCTGGATCGGCACCGGCGGCAGCGGGCTGGTGCGGTTACAGGACAACCGCTTCAGCAGTTTAAGTACGGACAGCGGTTTTTTGGATGATTATATCTATGCGCTCCTGGAAGACCACGAAGGCAGCCTGTGGGTAGGCACTTACACCGCCGGCCTGCTGCAGCTCCGGGATGCCCGTATATTTTCCTTATGGCGGGAGAACGGCCTGCCGGGAAGCGTCGTTTACACTATCTGCGAAGACGTTCGGGGTTATCTCTGGGTAGGCACCCGCGAAAGCGGTCTCTGCCAATGTAAAGACAACCGGGTGGTTAACATATTTTCCAGTAAAAACGGCCTGTCCGGGAACCGCATCCGGGCGCTGTACCGGGACGCAGCCGGAGGCCTGTGGATCGGAACCGAAAACAGCGGGGCAAACTATTTCAAAAACGGCAAGTTTTTACATTACGCTGCCGCCTCAGGATTATCATCTAATAACATAAAGGCGTTTCTCCAGGACAGTTCCGGCGCCCTGTGGATCGGCACGGACAACGGCTTAAATCGCCTCGAAGCAGGCAAAATCGTTAGTTTCGGCAGCGCCGCCGGTCTGCCCGAAACCCATAAAGAAATCTATGTAATTTTAGAAGAGAGCAGTGCAGCCCTGGTGTTGGGTACAAAAGGGGGGCTGCTGCGTTTCCGGGACGGGATTTTTTCGCCTTTCGGCGCCGGAGCCGCAGCGGTAAACGATGAAGTCTTATCCCTTTACAAAGACCGCAGCCGGAATCTCTGGGTAGGCACCGCGGGAAACGGGCTGTGCTGTTTTCGCGGCGAAAAGAAAACTGTTTACACCACCGCTTCCGGGCTGTACAACAACTACATATTCAGCATCCTGGAAGACGGCGCCGGTAATTTGTGGATGAGTTCTTACCGCGGAGTGTTCCGGGTTTCGCTAAAGGAGTTGGAGCAATTTGCCGCTAATAAAATCAAAACTATCACTTCGATCTATTTCGACGAAAGAGACGGCATGAAAAGCAGCGAATGTGTCGGCGGCGGTCAGCCCGCGGCATACAGGACAGCCGCCGGTAAGCTTTGTTTTGCCACGGTAAAAGGAGTCTCGATTTTCGACCCCGCTGCCATCGAAACCAATGATAAAGCGCCCCAGGTGGTGATCGAAGAGGTGATCGTAGATAATGAAGCCACTGACCGGGAAGCAGGAACCGCCGTATTCCCCTTTGAAAAAAAGATGTACGAATTTTATTTTACCGCATTAAGTTTCCGGGCGCCCGGGCGGATAAAGTTCAGGTACAAGCTCGACGGGTACGACGATGATTGGCTGGAAACCCACCCGCAGCATAAAAGAACCGCCCTTTATATGAACCTTTCCCCCGGCAGGTATTGTTTTAAAGTCACCGCCGCCAATAATGACGGCCTCTGGAACACCAAGGGAGCGAGTTTTGCTTTTCGCATCGAGGCCGGTTTTTTCCAAACGCCGTTATTTTATTTTTTGTTGGCTGTTGTGCTTTTAGCAGCCGCGGCAGGCGTTTTCTTTTTCCTATCCGCTAAGAATAAGAAACGCAGCCCCAAAAAAACGGAACCCACCGAGAAGTATAAAACATCAGCTTTAGATGCGGAAAGGGCGGAAGAGATTTTGCCCAAACTGCTTGCTTTGATGGAGAAAGAGAAAGTCTATTTAGACCCGGATTTGACGTTGAAGAAACTGGCCGAACGGTTGATGATCCACTACAATCATCTATCGCAGATTGTCAATGAAAAGTTGCAGCAGAGTTTTAATGATTTCATCAACAAGTACCGCATCGAGGAAGCGAAAAAAAAGCTGTTAGACCCGGTCGAAGGCAAGAAGACCGTGTTAGAGATCGCCTATGACACCGGTTTTTATTCCAAGTCGGTATTTAACACGGCGTTTAAGAAGTTCACCGGCATGACGCCTTCCCAGTTCCGCGCCCCCGTGCGCACGGGGAGACGGTAAGCTGCTTCGCGGCAGGGGCAGCGGGTGAGCGCTTTTGATTCTAAACCCCGGAGGCGATAAGCGGCTTCGCCGCA
>JAGLSW010000971.1 GCA_023135565.1 Candidatus Aminicenantota bacterium
GGACATTATCGAAAACCGGGCCAATACGATATTTACCCAGTTGGCTATACCTGCTATGGAAAAAAAAGCATTAGACAGGATAGCCAGGACACAAAACATGGGCATTCCCCAAAAGCCCTATCTTTTAAAGCCTGGAACGGTGTTTTCCTCATTAGCAGGCAACGAGGGACGCTACGATGTTATGGCGGAGCTTTTAAAAGAAACGGTGGAGGACCGGAAAGAAAAACTTGCGGGAGTAAACCTTATATTCGCCCGACTGCGCCGGGCCAATCTCAATGGGGCTAATTTGCAGGAAAGCAGGCTCGACAGGGCCGACCTTCGGGGGGCCTGGCTCGATATGGCCAAACTGAATGGCGCCAATCTCGAAGGGGCCGATTTAAAGGGGGCGTGGCTAAGCAGAACCGATCTTAAGGGAGCCATGGGGTTGAAAGTGGAAATGCTATTAAAGGTTTTATCATTGTACAAGGTTGAAGGATTAGACCCCACATTGGAGGCGGAACTGAAAACCAAAAAACCGGACTTATTCGAGGAGCCGGACTATCTTGAATATTTGGAAGCCAGCGAGCGCATATTAGAAAAGGCGGAAAAGAAAAAATAGCCTACCTTCTTTCCGGCTGCATGTGGTGGGTGGAGTTTCAACCTTTTTATTTGGGGAAAAAATGTTGGGGATGGTGAGTGTTTATCCAACGCTCCGCCAAAAGGGATACTGGGCAAAACTAACAATATACCGGCAAAAATCCGTCGATTTAACGCCCAATCGCAGTAGTGTCCTAAGAAAAAATTCGGTCTGTGACGACCGGGAGTCGGTCAGTGGTGACCGACCGTCGGTCGATTTCGACCGGCAGCCGGGCGACGGCAATCCGCCATTAGCCTTTTGTGATGGGAATCTTGCCACCTCCGGCTCCCCCGGTATATTAGAGATATAGGCGAAAAACCTGCTATTCAGTATGTTTCCGTATTTTTGCCATTTTCGAGGCTTTGTTATCGAGGGTTTCGGGTTTAACGAAAAATACTTGCGATAAAACCGTCCGCCCGGTCACTCGGACAACGTTAACGCCCCCAGCCGCCCGCTTAACCCCCCTCGTGTGAGGGGAATTTTGGGATCAGGCTATTTCTTATAAGCTCAAAAACCAAAACACCCTCCCCAATGGTCGGAAAATGTTAACATGCAAGACCTGACCCCCAGGGTTTCCGTTTGAATTTGCCCCACCTCGTGGGCAGGGGATAAGCCGCTGCGCGGCAGAGTGGTGTTTTTGTTAAATTTCTCTTGTTTTAGCATGCCCCCAAATTTTTCACAAACGCTAAAAAGAAAGACCTGACCCCCACAGTCGTGTGACCCCCACAGTCTTCGGGTTCATTAAAATCTCGCATAGAACTTTAGTCCTATAGAGGTACCCTAATAAATAGAACCAAATTTACTACTTTTGACCTATTGACAATATATATATTTTCGTATATCATTAACTTCTAAAAAAGTTAAAATAGATTATTTTCAAAAATTTAATGATAGGAGTAGAAAAATGAAAATGAAAAAAATCGGCAAAAAGTTATTACTTAACAAAGAAATCATCGCCTCACTCGACGAACAAGAATTAAACAGCATCAAAGGAGGACAGTTAACAGGAATTGGTTACACAGTTATTTGGGGTGTTACTTGTGGTCTAACATGCCTGCCGAATCTGACATGTTTTGGGATTTGCAACTCGAATGATTCATGTATTGCCAATTGCTTGTTATAATATGGGGCTAAACATAAGCTTCAATTTTAAGGGAAAAGGTTATCTAATCGTCAAATCTTGCGCAATACGGGCAAAATATTTTTTTGCATGCCTGGAAAGAGTTTATTATAAAACGTTTACAAGCCAAAAAAATATTTTCAACTTTTA
>JAGLSW010000972.1 GCA_023135565.1 Candidatus Aminicenantota bacterium
CTTTTAATTATTTAGAATCAAAAGCGCTCACCCGCTGCCTCTTGAGCACGGGGTTTAGAAGCAAAAACGCCACCCTGCCGCGCAGCGGCTTATAGGCTGGGTGCGCCGCACCCCTCACGCCAGCAGGATCAGGCTAACAGCCATGACAACCATACCCACTACCAGCCCGTAAGCTGAAAGATGGTGTTCTCCATATTCCTGGGCCGTGGGCAGCAGCTCGTCGAGAGAAATAAACACCATGATGCCGGCGACAAGAGCAAAAAGAACACCGAAAACCACATCGTTCAAAAAAGGAGCCAAAACAACATAACCGATTACAGCACCTAAAGGTTCCGCCAGCCCGGAAAGAAAAGAATAAAAAAAGGCTTTTTTCCTGCTGCCCGTAGCATAATAAATGGGCACCGAAACGGCAATTCCTTCGGGAATGTTGTGTATGGAAATAGCAACAGCAATAGGTATGCCTAATTTTATATCTTTTAGAGCGCCGGTAAATGTGGCAATGCCTTCAGGGAAATTGTGAATGGCAATGGCTACCGCTGCCAACATGCCCATCCGCAGTAATTTTTTATCTTTAGGGCTGCCCTGTTTGGCGTCTATCTCTTCTATTTTGTGCACTTCGTGGGGATTCCCCGCTTCGGGCACTAACCTGTCTATTATAGCTATCAACAGCACCCCGGCGAAAAAAGCAGCCACAGTTAACAGGTAACCGTCTTTTGCGCCCAATTCGGCAATTAACGTTTTCCTGGCTTCGGCGAAGAGTTCTACAAAAGAGACGTAGATCATCACCCCGGCCGAGAGTCCCAAAGAGAATGAAAGCAGTTTGGTATTGGTGGCCCTGGCAAAAAAAGCGGCGGCACTGCCGATACCGGTGGCTAAACCGGCAATCAGCGTTAGACCGAAGGCGAATAAAACAGTTTGTGTTTCCATTTAATTTTTTCCTCTAAAAATTCCTCCGCGGCAAGATCAAATGCATTTAGACCCAATCGCGGGTTTATGATTTTATAATTATCCGGTGCTGAAATCCTGAGCTTTTGCTGTACTGCCGCGCAGCGGCTAAGAGGGTGGGTGCGCCGCACCCCCGCGCAGCGGCTTATTGGCCGGGGACGCCGTCCCCCCGCGCCGCGGGCTTTGTTGTTTTAGCAAACTTTCACGAAGTATTAGTAAACATAGATATTAGTCGGATTTTCAGGATTATCTCCCGGTAGATAAATATTTATTCAATTCGCTAACCAGTTTGTGAACAGTTGTTGAGGGATTATCTTTGTCCGGGTTATGAGGCTTGTAACTGTTTAATAGTTTTTTGGCATTTTTTATGGCACTTTCTTGTTTTTCAAATAATTCCTTATACATAGACCGACTTTTTTTATCGTAACTATGATTTAGGAGTTTAGAGAGCATTTTTTGATACTTTTCTCTTGGAAATGCAGAATCATAGTAATTAAAATGCAGCAGGTACCACAACTCGAAAGCTTCGTTAGAATAAGCTGCCTTAATACCCTCTCGTCCAGCCAGGACGATGGCTTCATTGAAATTTTGTGGAGAGAAGCTGTCTCTATCGAAGACACACCAGACCTGGTCGTAAATTTCGTCGTTTATCTTTGCCTTTTCTCTAATTTCGATGGCTTTTTTTACCAGGCTCACCGTGTTACGGCCACAACCTACGGGTTTTACATGGGCTGAACTGAGTCTAAAAGAGCGGAAATAGTTCGGCTCCGTTTTTTCCCCTTCGCAAACGATCAAAAAACTCGGCAGCGGTTTTCCGCGGTTTTTGGATTTTCTTTTGGACGCCCTGTCTTTCTTTTTCCAGTAGAGATTGTCTGTTCCCATGAAACCTCATTCGCAAAAAAGTGACTCGATATCGCCGATAAAGGGGATAGCGCCGTATTTGCCCATGATATAATCCTTGCTAAAAGAAGCGCCTTTACGTACGCGGTACTCTTCTAAGGAGTAAAGGTCAGTGGCTCCATATTCGTCTTTTTGGGTGAACCAGACCTGGTCTCTCCTGAAAAATTGGTTGGACAAGATATTAGTGTCATGACCGGCAAAGATGAGCTGCCCTTTTCTTTTAGTGTCCGAATTGCCGCTTTCAGCGGGATTATAGCGGTGAAAAACTTCGATCAGCGTCCGGGTTAAGAGAGGATGCAGTTTCGATGTTAATTCGTCGATAAAAAGGACTTTGCCATTATGCAGCGCGTCGTAAATGGGCGCTGAAAAAGCAAAAAGAGCTTGTGTCCCGGCGGATTCATCGAGGAAGAGATCGAAATTCTCTTCTGAAACCGGTTGGTTATCCCGGTCGTATTTTTGATGAATCGTTTTGATCTGTAATTCAACTCCCCCTGTTTTTTTACCTGGAATAAAAAATTTAATCCTGCCGGGCATTATTACAGAAGGGGTTTCTTTACTTAATGGGATGATGGTTTTTCTAATTTCCTTTATTGCCAGATCGGCTATTTTTAAAAACTTGAGTGTAAAATTTTTGTAATCTTCCTCTTCCAATTTTGAAACTGTCAAAACTTCTTGTTTGCTCTCGCTAATCCCGGAAATGATAAAAATATCCCGGAACCATTTCAAAATCTTTCCCGCTGTCTCCCCGTTAAATTGATCGACTACCGAAAGAAAAAGTGCATTCGGCCTTGTCTTTTCCTCTAATCCTCTTCCTTCTTTAAAACTCGTCCCAATTTTAATTTTATTGTTTTCTCTTGTAAAAAGAGTGGCTTCCCTGGTTGTAGGCACATAGAACAACCATTCATGGTGAACCTTTTTTTTGTCTGCTTGAAACCCATACCTGTAACGTACCCCATCTATCAAGAAGGTGACTTCAAAAATGGAGGGCGCGTCTCCTGTTTCCGTGCTTAAACGAAATTTTTCGACGGGTATTTCATCAGTGGAACTCTCTTTAGAAGAGGTGAGGACAAATCCCCGCATAAAAGAAACAGCTCTGATTAAATTCGTCTTCCCACTGGCATTGGCGCCATAAATCGCGGCGCTTTTAAGCAAACTTAATTTATCGTTAACCGGGATAGTGTTGGTTTCCCTATGCTCTTTATCCGCTGCAGCCACCATGCTTAAGGTAACCACATCCTTGAAAGAAAGAAAATTTCCGACTTTTAATTCTATCAGCATTTTTAACCTCTTATGGTGTTTTATAACTCAATAAAAGATTAAAGTCAAGCTTTTTGTAATTTTTTTGCAAAAAAAGCCGTTTCAAAAAAAACCTGGCTTCTAACCTGGAAGCAAAGCGCCCCCCATACAGGCGGCAAAATCTATTCGGAGGCGCTAACTTCCTAATCGCACTATAAAAAAGAAACTCAAGCCTCGTCTGTCGGGCAAACAATAGTTTCCCTCGCCTCCGGCGGCCCTGCCGGGGGCCAAACTTTTGAAAAAGTTTGAACAAAACTTTTTTTTAATCAATATTTTACGGTTGACACAGCACTATGCTTTCTCCAGGTTGGGGAAATTGCTATCCAACGTTTGATTCCACTCGTCTATGCGGGACTTGACTTTGCCCTCTACTAATGAGGCGGCATCGCCCTCGATAGTAATTTTTTGAATCTTATCTCCCTGGGCGATTTGGTTTACCACGTCCTGGTCGGCCTGGCTTTTTACCTGGCCGAAAACCGTGTGCTTGCCGTCTAACCAGGCGGTAGGCACATGAGTGATAAAAAATTGACTGCCGTTGGTGCCGGCTCCGGCATTGGCCATAGATAACATCCCGGGACTGTCATGACGCAGTTCCGGTTTGCATTCGTCTTCGAAATTGTAACCGGGGCCTCCGGCGCCGCTGCCTTGAGGACAACCGCCCTGGACCATAAAATTATCTAAGACACGGTGAAAATTTAAACCGTTGTAATATCCTCTTTTCGATAGGTTAAGGAAATTACCCACCGTTACCGGCGCTTGCTCATCAAAAAGAGATAGATTGATGTTACCTTTATTCGTTTCGATGGTTACTGAAATGTTACTTGTTTTACTCATTTTTTTTCTCCTGTTTTTTGTTTGCCTTCGGCGACCAAAAACCTTTTTGAAAAAAGGTTTC
>JAGLSW010000973.1 GCA_023135565.1 Candidatus Aminicenantota bacterium
ATTGCAGCCGCTCCTGGCCGTAATTCCTGCTGAGATCGCCCAAATCCTGCATGGCGCAGATCAAAGAGCCGCCCTTGCTGCCTGATTCCCTCTGGAAATCAAATATAGACTGGATGGTGTTCAGACTGGAAAACTCGTCGATCAAAAAAAATACCCGCCTGTCGAAAGAATCAGGCAAACTCAACACCTCTTTAATCATGATGTCGATGCCGAAAGAAAAAAGCGGGATAAAAATATTCTTGAAATTCGATATATTAGGAATAAACAGGCTGCGGGTCTCTTCCGGGTTGGAGATATAATCCCTGAACGAAAACGGGCCGTCACAGTCTATCAAATATTCCAGGAAATTGATTTTCTCGTGGATGGTAGACATTACACCGGCTGCTTCACGCGAATCGGTAAGATAATCGATTGTGCCCTGCAATGCTTCCGGGAGCGTTTTGAATTTTTCTATAAGCTTCATCCTGTCCCGGGCAAAAAACTCCAGAATGTCCTTGTTGGTTTTTTTGCCTTCTTTGTTGAGCAGGATCAGGCCGGTTTTGAAAACCTCTCCGCCTGCTTCATAAAAGAAATTCATGTTTTGAGATACGTTTCGCGGCGGCTCAAACAACGATTTGGCAATAATTTTAAAATCTATGTCGCTGCGGATTTCGTTGAAAAGCGAATAGCGGATCGATCTCCTGTCAAAAGGAAAAAAGAGAATGTCCTTTTCCGAATACCATTTGGAGACAAATTCGCCTTTCAGGTCATAGATGATGAGCTTGTGACTGGCTCCGGTTTTTCTCCGCCGCTCTAAAATACTGTGAATCATCTGGTTCAAAGTAACCGACTTGCCCGATCTGGTAGTCCCCATAAATAAAAAATGACTGACTTCGTTTTTGAAAGGGATAGGCAGTTTCCCGATAGTGATGTTTTGGGCTTTGTCTTTTAAACACAGTTTTTTGAGTTTCAACCTGAGACGCGTTGCGGAAATAAGCCTCGTCCCCCGGATGTGCTTGTGCTTCTTGCCCAATAAAGAAAATACCGAAAACAAAAAAACGTAAAGGCAGAGAAATAACAAAAAATACTGTATAAAATTATCACGATAAGCTGAGATTTTCTTTAAGGATTTTCTTAAAATCCGCCCGCCCTGGCCTTTAGATAGGAGAGTGTCGATGAACCGGTTATAGCTCTGCGCCGTAACCTTTTTTCGCCGGGTGATGCGCTGGAAAAGAGGTTCCACTTCGGTAAAAAAGTTTTTCGAGATTAAGGAACCTAACGGAATCCAGATAAACTTGTTCGCTGCGTAACTGAAAAAAGTAGTCTTCGGGAAACCGGCGGATATGAATTTCTTATTCGTTGACATTAGACTTAACCAAAAAATCACAGCGTAAAGTAATACCGATACTATGGCTCCAATAATCACCATATGAAAAAACATCTTGACTCGACTAACTCGTTTCTCATGTGCTTCAACTAATGACATTTTTTACTCCTTATTAGTAATGTCTTGCCTTCGGCGACCCTGCTGCGAAGCAGCTAATCGCCTCCCCGTGCGTACGGGGCCTTCGGCGACCCTGCCGGGTGACGCCCCCATTAAATTGAAGTTGGGGGCCAGCGGCACACCGCACTTTCGAAAAAGTTTGAACAAAACTTTTGTTGAAAAATCCAAAGCGAGAAGATAACTCACTGACGCTGTGCTAAATAAAAGTTTTTGGAGGTGTCGGAACCTTTTTTCAAAAAGGTTCTGACCCGCCGGAGGCAAATTACGTTCCAAAAGATATTCCCGGCCCACTTGCGCCTCCGTCCCTGCCTTCACCGCCGTCAACTCCGGGAACAATACCGCCATCCTCACCGGAACCGTCCAAACCGGGAACATCCTGCTCCGGCCCGGCTCCACCAACTTCCGGCGATAAATAAAACTCACTGCCGGGACTGCCCGATTCAATCGAAAACTCATCCGCAAACAATTTACTCTCCATATCTATAAAAGGAGAAACATCTGAAAATATTTTCTCTAAAGTATTCAACCGCCCTACCGGGATATACTTCTCCACAAATCGCTGCTTTATTTCAGTAAGGTTAAGCTTCACCTGCTTGCTGTCCCCATCTCCTGGTTGGACAATGGACGACTTTTCAAACTGCTTAGAGATATTTTTCGCATGATGCTCTACGGCCCTTTGATAAAAAAACTCACTCTTCGCTTTATACTCATGGGCTTTCTCCATGGCTTTCTCGAACTTCGTAAACAACGATAATGATTTCTCTTTATCTAATGAAAAAGCTTTAGCTTTCCTCATGTGCTCCCCGGCAGCTTCTACCTGCTTGAAATAATTGACATAATGAAAATCTCCCCGCTGAAGATCACCCCTGGTTTTCCAGGGTGGTTTTATTTTATCGAAATCCCGGTTGTAAACCCGCTCTACAAAACGGTCATCCACGATTTTTGAGGCGTCCCTGACATAAACCCGGTCTACAAAATCAGCAATGCTAATCTTATACTGCGCTTCCTTGACGGCGTGGTAAAGCCCGTTCCGGTCATCGGTAAATATTTCCAGTTCATGTTTCGACCTGGATATTTTCACCAGGAAATCGTTTTTGCTGTTCACCATTTTCTGATAGGTGTTAATATGAGCCAGTACAGTATCATAATCGGCTCCCTGTACCCGGTAAGTAGTGCGGCAGTAAGCATGATCGATATGATTGTATTTGTCCGCGGGTATCACGATCTCTTTTCCCCGGGTGAGAACTGTGATGTTCTTGCCTTCGATCTTTTTTATAACTCCTACATCATCCTTGCTGATCAGGTGGTCTTTGAAATCATCCTTTTTCAAAAAAATTATTTTGTCGCCGGGGGAAAATTCTCTTATTTTGGATTTCCCCTCTATATCGGTAATTCCAAAATCCTGACCTTTCCCTAATTCACCGCTGTGCTTTAAAAAATCTCTGACCAAATCGTTTATGGCAATCCGGTCTTTATTTGTGGCGGTGATAATAACCGCGCTGTCTCTCTTTTCCGGGGACAGGGTGGCGTATCTATCGGCTGCGGTTTCCAGCCTTTCGGCGTTATCCGCAATCTCTGTAATCCGGCTGTTCAGCTTATTCAAACTCCCGGCAATATTATGTTCTACCGCATCTTTAACCGCTTCTTTCAAGGCGCTGTCTTTGTGAATCTCTATCTCAGCGCCTGACGCTGCCTTATACTTTTCCACCTGGAAAACAGCCGGGTTCTTTTGATCGGCGATATTGTCGGGGGGGCTGCCTTTTATATAGGTAAGCGCTGCATTATTCTTTAGTAATCCAGCTTGCCGGGTAATTTCCTGCCTGTCTGTTTCGGACAACCGCTCTGCATGGTAAACCGTCCATTCCTCTTCCTGCCGCAAGATTTCATTTACTTCTACATACTTGAGCTTCTCTCCTTTTAACATATTGGTGAAAGGTTTGCCCCCGCCAACAGGCTGCAATTGATTTTTGTCGCCTATGGGGATGACTTCCGCATTCTTCTTCTCTGCTGCTTCCAGCAGCCGGTTCATGGTATAGTTGTCGATCAGAGATGCTTCATCTACAAACCAGATTTCAGGATGAAGGCCGGGGGTTAGGCCTTCCAGGTTGGTTAATCGCAAGTCTAAAGGATCACGGCCCGTCTCCCAGGTCCCGGCTTCCTTTTGCAGTTTGATGAGATAAGAATGAATGGTGGCGGCGTCCGCAAAACCGGCCCGCTCTTTCAAATTTAATACGGCTTTGTTGCTGGGAGCAAGAGCCACTACTTTATAACCTTCTTTCTCATAAAAATTCCCGGCTATATTCAACATGAACGACTTGCCTACGCCTGGCGCTCCCTGCACCGCTTTGATGCGGTCTCTGCCGCTGGTCATAAAAAACAGGGCGTCTCGCTGGCCGCTGTTCAGGGTGGTGTTAGCCGCGAAATCCCTGACTTTTGCTTCATCAAATCCGCTGACCCGGTTTTTAGCCGCCGCTGCCCGTTCATAAATCTCCTGTTCGATTCTTATGTTTTCGTTGGTTGAAAAATAAGGCGCCTCTCCTGTACGGCCTATTTCTATAAAATAACTATCTTCAATTTTTTTGTGAAATTCGTTTTCTAAATCAGCGGCGCTGATTTCCAGGGCGGTTTCACCCAACTCGATCATGTCGGTATAGATGACTTTCGTTCCATTCAAAAAATCATCTCTCGAAAAAGCGGCATTCTTGTACTCGAACTTTCCTGAGATTTTTTCAAGCAGCGCTTCTTTTTCGCTTTGTGCGGACACTTCATGTTTCCTGTAGTTTTCCGGGGAAAAATCATTAATGCTGGTCTTGTCCTGCTCTCTTTTTACGGCGTCGAACAAACCTTTCCGGTCGTCGGTAAAAAGACTGACTTCAACTTCCGCGGCGGATAGTTTCACCACAAAGTCGTTCAGGCTATTCACATTATGCTGTTTGGTGTCGATGTGAGCCAGGGTTCTTGCTTTCTCCGGTGAAGACATCTCTTTGTAAGCGGTAGAGCAGTAGGCATGTTCGATGCTGTTATATTCGGACAGGTCGGCAGCAATCCTATTCCCATTGGACTCGATTGTTATTACGCCGCTTTTGCCCGTTTCTATTTTGATCTCTTTAACAACCCCGGTTTCATCTTTCCCAACTGTGTGTTCCCCGATGTCATCCTTTTTCAAAAAAATCACCCTGTCGCCGGGCGAAAATTCCCTGTCCTGCTCCTTTCCCCTGGAATCGGTTACCTTAACAACAAAACCGCTGCCTAATTCTCCCTTTTCTTTTAAAATGTCACGCACATTATCGTTTATTTTTACCCTGTCCCGGTTGGTGCCGGTAACAACGGCTGTTTGCTCTCTTTCTTCCGGGGGCAGTGCCGTGTAGGTCGAAGCGATCTTTTGCAGCCTGATTTCATCGTCCCGCTCCTGCACTATCCGGGATTCCAAAATTTCGAGACCGGCAGGCAGATCGTTATCCACCACCTTTTGCAGCGCATCTTTTACGGGGCTGCTTTTATCTCCCCGGCCTACGATCTCGTCTAATTCCACATAACCCACTTTGCCATCTTTTATCATGTTGGTGAAAGGACAACCGGCTCCAACCGGCTGCAATTGACTCCGGCTTCCCGAAAGAACCACTTCGGCGTTTTTTAACTCCGCTGCCAGCAGCAGCTTGTTCATGACATGATTATCCAGGAGAGACGATTTATCCACGAACCAGGTCTCCTTATGAGAACCGGGGGTTAACCCGGAAAGATCGGTTAAACGCAGGTCGGTAGGGTCGCGATCCGCTTCCCAGGTCCCGGCTTCCTTTTGCAGTTGAATAAGATAACCATGTATGGTGAAGGCATTCTCTTTTTCAAAACCGGCATTTTCCTTTAACGTCGAGACTGCCCTGTTGGAAGGCGCAAGGCCCACTACCTTATAATTGCCCACCTCTTCATAGAATTTCCCGGCGGCTTTCAACAGCGAAGCTTCCCCGGCGCCGGGGGCGCAGTGCAGCGCTCTTACCCGGTCCCTGCCGGCGGTCAGAAAAAAGAACGCCTCTTTTTGGCTGCTGCTCAGGGTGGATTTTTCTAAATATTGCCTGACGGCGGCCTGATCGAATCCGCTGACCCGGTTTTTGGCCGCTACGGTTCTTTCATAAATCTCCTGCTCGATGCGGATATTTTCCCGGGTAGAAAAATATAGAACACGGTTCTTTTCACCTACTTCTATATAATGTCCGGCTTCGGTTTCCTGTCGCAAGTGCTCTTTTATATCGGTTTCAGTGATAAAAAAAGGCGCTTCTTCCAGTTCCGCCATCTCTTCATAAATAGCTGCGGCTCCTTTTATAAACTCGCCTTTTGAAAAAGCGGCGTTTTCGTATTCAAATTTCTCAGCGATCTCTTTTAGAAATTCTTCTTTGTCGGCGAAAGTGGGTGTTTCATGTACTTTAAAATCGTCTACGGAAAAATCGTTGATGCTGACGCGGGCATGTTCGTTTTTCACCGCATCGTATAATCTTTTCCCATCATCGGTCCAGATAATGATTTCCCCTTCCGCCCTGGATATTTTCACCCGGAAATCATTGAGGTTGTTTACATTGTATTGTTTGGTGTCGAAGTGAGCCAGCACTCTTTTGTGACCGGCAGACTGTTCTTTGTAAGTAGTCGAGCAGTTGCCGTAGTCGATTCGGTCGTATTTTTTCAGGTTAACCACAATCCTTTTTCCCCTGGTTTCGATAGTTATCAGGGGCTGCTTCTCCAGGTAAAAACCTGATTTGCCTACACCTAAAGCGGTCTTTTTGCCAAATTTTTTTATTATGCCGGTATCGTTTTTCAAAACCCAATGGCCGGAGAATTCCTTTTTTTCTAAAAGTATCACTTTGTCACCTACGGCAAATTCTTTGCCCTGGATTTCGCCATTACTGTCCGGTATGTGGAAAACAAGCCCATTTGTTAATTCCCCCTGCTCTTTGAGCGCTTCCCGCACATAATTATTGATGGCTGTCCTGTCCCTGTTGGTGGCGGTAATGATAGCTGTCTGCGCCCTTTCACCGGGTGATAACCCGGCAAAATATTTCGCGATTTCCCGAAGCCTCACCTCTCTATTCTTTATCTCATGTATCCTGCCGCGCAAAAGATCGAGGCTGTCGAGCACCTGGCCGTCTACCGCGGATTGAACAGCCTCTTTGATCGATCTGTCTTTAAAAACCGTTACTTTCAGGCCGCGTTTTACCTGTACGCTTTCTAATTGCCGCGGGTCGATGCTTGCAAAAGGCGAACTATCGAAAAAAGTTACCGTGGCATTATCCCTTCGAGCTTTATCCAGTATCCGGTTCCGGTTCCCGGCAGACAGTTTCCCGGAGTCGAAAACAAGCCATACTTCTTTTTGGCGTAGAATCTCTTTTACCTCTACAAAGGGAATTTTTTCGTCATTTATCATATTGGCGAAAGGCTTGCCGGATTCCACCGGCGGCATCTGGCCTTTATCTCCTAAAAAAACAACGTAGGCGTTTTTAAGTTCCGCGGCTTCGAGCAGACGATACATGGTGTAGTTGTCGATCAAAGACGCCTCGTCCACGAACCAGATTTTTTTTTGACCGCGCCGTCTCAATCCTTTGAAATCGGTTAAACGCAAATCCAGGGGATTGCGGTCTTTGTCCCAGGTTCCGGCTTCCACCTGGAGCCGAATGAAAAAAGAATGAATCGTTGAGGCCCATAATCCCGATTTTTCTCTCAGGGTTAAAGCGGCCTGGTTGGAGGGAGCAAGGCCCGTTACCTTATAACCTTCTTTCTCAAAAAAAACCCTGGCTTTATCCAACATATAGGATTTACCTACACCGGGGTCGCCCTGGATGGCCGCCACCCGGTGGGGACAGGTTGCCATAAAGCGTACCGCCTTTTTTTGACCCTCTTTCAGGTTAGTATATTTGAGAAATCTATTTACTTTAGATTCCCTGATTACACGGGGTCTTTTATTTTTTCCAGCGGCTGCATACCTGTAGACGCTTTGTTCGATTTTGATGTTTTCGGCGGTAGAAAAATAGGTTTTGCCTTTCCGCACACCCAGGGTGATAAAACGCCCGCTCCTGTCGAAATAATCCTCGATATATTCAACGGGCAAAATATCCCCGGCCAGTTTTAAAACACCTTTGACAAACTCATGTTTGGTGAAAGCCGCATGGCCGTAGAAAAAATCATCACTGGCTTTGAGAAGTTCTTTTTTTAGATCGGCAGCGGGAATGTCGATAGATGGAGAGGCAGCCCGCTCATGGATAAGCCGGGGAGATTGAATGCCCCTTTCAGCCATCTCCTTTAAAACCTGCGTTTTCCATAACTCTTCGTCTACATGGACTTTTGCTTTTCTTGTCTTCAAATTCGCCACGTTTCTTTGTTTGGCGGTGGCTTGCTCCCGGTTTGTACCCATTTCTTCCAGCTTTTTATCTATCTTAGGCACCCGGCTGAAATGCAATATCTGATCCCGCGTATAACCGGCAATCTCGAAATTCAACCGGTTATCTTTTTCGTATTTGAGTTCATATCCTTCCTTTTTTAAGCCTTCGCTTAATTTGTTTTTATAAACGCCGTCGATGATCGGGAAATTATTGCGAATCGCCCTATAATCTATAGTCAAGAACTCTCTACCCCCTTTCCTGTTTTTATTATAGAATGGATTGCGTGTGGTGTTAAAAATATTATTATGAGTGTGCAGATGGGGCTGCCGGTCACGATTACTTAATTCGGTAAATCCCGCAGACAACATATTCTTAGTTAGCTCCCTGCGGCTGATTCCACTTACCTGCACCCTGGATACGATATAGTTCTCTTCAACAAACTTCATGGCTGCTTCATTGGCCTTCTCATGACAGCGTAGAATCTTTTCAAAATGCTCAGGATACATCATGGTTACCGAAACAGATTTGGGGGCCTGACAGAGAAATTCCCCCGAAACCCGGCATTCTTTTGTATAAGACTGTAAATCGAAACCGGCTTCATTTGTTCGAGCGCCTATTTTAGCAAGCTCTTTGACCATTTCTCCGCGAAACATAGACCGGTATTTAGGATTCGAGAGCAGCTCTTCGATCTCCGGGGCATTCTTTTTTATAACATTATGAGATTCGATCTTTGCGAGAAATTCCCCGTCTTTAGTTTTCTGAATCTTAATGTCCAGGTTTTTCGATTTCTTTTCCTTCTTGAATTTGATCTTCATATCCGCCTGGATTTGTCCGGCTACTTTGCTAATCGAACCTTTCATGGCATCTTTAAATCCGGCTTTATTTTTTACCCCGGCAGGCACATTATTTGAAGTTGTGAATTTCAAATCGAATGTCCTGAACCTATCGTTTTCATCGACTACTTTTACAAAATCATTATATTTGAATTGCCCTGAAGGGAATCTCTCTTCCGCCAGCTTTCCCTGCCATTGTCCCCTGGCGCCTTTAAAATAGTTTCCCTTCCCGGCCTTCTCTTCATTATTTTTTTCCCGGCTTTCTTTTTGGGTATTTTCATGAAGGTCTTCTCCTTTGTGTCCTTTGTGATTCTTGAAGTAATCTTTGATAGATGAAGCTGTTCTCATTGCGCCTGTGATCATTATTTTCCCCTGAATTTTTTCTCCATATTTTTGACTTCGCTTTCTATCAATGAGTTAGCTTCGGCTATTATGTTTTCAGGGAGGACACCCGGTTTAGTGAAGAAAGAACGGGCCAGGATATGAGCAGCGATCTTGTATGTGATATAGTCTCTCTTCTGTAAATCATTTACTTTTTCTGAAAGACTATCTAATAAAATTCGCTGCTCTTGTATAACATCTTGTACATTGATATTTTTCGATTCAATTTGAGGTAATCCAATCTCGATTAGTTTACAGAGATAAGACGAAATAGAAGGGAATCCCATCATAACAGAATCTCTCAAAACCTTATTTCTAAGATCATCAGGCAATCTAAACTGAAATTTTCTTGTTCTCATTGCACACTCCAATATTATAATATAATATATAATTTCCATTCTGTCAACATAAATATTATTCCTGGCGGAACGGGTGGGGCTTTGCTAAAAAAGCAAATATTTTGTCAGTACCAATGGGTGGACACTAAGAAGTGCAATATAAAAGGAAAACCAGGAAATGGTCAGTACCGGCAGATGGACAAAACAATTTTTCTAAAAAAACTAAAACGCTTTACTGATGGAGTTATACAGAGTTCGTCGAGCTCTTCAGCACACCCGAAGGGTTGCGTATTGTGTGCACCTTTGGTGCGTGGGTTTGGTGGGGATTTTGGGGATGTGTTTTTTTGGTTTTGGTGGGGTGGTTTTGGGGTGGATAGATGGTGTAATATTGGGGGTGCTTTAGGGTTTTTTTTGGGGTTTGGTGGTGGGTGTTAGTGGTAGTCTTGGGGGGATTGTTTAGGGGTGTTTTGGTGTTGGTTGAGGTTTTGGGGGTAGTGTTTGGGGCTGGTTTGGGTGGTGATAGGTTTAGGCGGGGTG
>JAGLSW010000974.1 GCA_023135565.1 Candidatus Aminicenantota bacterium
TGGGGGCGTCACCCGGCAGGGCCGCCGGTCTATTTGAAAAGCTTGTTGAATTTATAAAAAAATAATGCTAAAATCGGTTTTTTAGGGAGGCACTCAATGAACAAAAAGGACTTTTTGACAAGCTTCAAAGTAAACGGCAGGGAGTATCACTATTACAAATTAGCGGGATTGGATTTCCCGGGATATAATTTAAAAAAATTGCCTTTTTCTATCCGGGTGCTGGTGGAAAATATCCTGCGCAAACTCGACGGCAGCGTCGTTAAAAAAGAACACCTGCAGGATATCGCCTGCTGGAAAGGAAAATACGAAGAACCGGTAGATATTCCTTATTTCCCGGCCAGGGTGCTGATGCAGGATTTTACCGGCGTCCCGGCAGTAGTAGACCTGGCCGCGCTGCGCGACGCGGTGAAAGCACAAAGCAAAGACCCCGCCTTAATCAACCCAATGGTGCCGGTGGATTTGATCGTAGACCACTCTGTCCAGGTGGACTACTACGGCGCTGCCGATGCCCTGCAAAAGAACGTGGAAAAAGAATACCGGCGCAACAAAGAAAGATATTCCCTGCTGAAATGGGCGCAGGATTATTTCAGCGATTTTAATATCGTACCGCCCAATTCGGGCATCTGCCACCAGGTCAACCTGGAACATCTCAGCAAAGTGGTGATAACAAAAGAAGCGCAGGGCAAGTTGATCGCTTTTCCCGATACTTTGGTAGGCACCGACTCCCACACCACCATGATCAACGGCATCGGCGTTTTGGGCTGGGGAGTAGGGGGTATCGAAGCGGAAGCGGTTTTATTAGGGCAGCCGTATTTTATGTCCATCCCCGAAGTGATAGGCGTCAAACTGACCGGAAAATTGCAGCCCGGCGTCACCACCACCGACTTAGTGCTTACCATTACCGAACTGCTGCGCAAACAAAAAGTAGTGGAAAAATTCGTCGAATATTTCGGCCCCGGTTACAAAGCGCTTTCTGTCCCGGAAAGAGCCACCCTTTCCAACATGTCCCCGGAATACGGCGCTACCATGGGCTTTTGCCCGGTGGATGAAAAAACCCTGGCCTACTTAAAACAAACAGGCCGGGAAAAAGAGGCCGCCTTAACCGAAACCTATACCCGGGCCAATAACCTGTTTTATACAGGAGAAGAAGAACCCCGCTATACCGAAGTGCTGGAATTTGACCTGGACACCGTGGAACCTTCCCTGGCCGGGCCTGCCCGGCCCCAGGACAGGGTTTCTTTGAGCGGCATGAAAGAGAGTTTCCAGAGCATTATCGCAGATCGAAACGCTTTTTCTTCCCCCGGTGCGGGCGGCAGCGCCGAAAAAAGCCCCGTGAAGCGGAGTGCAGTAGTAAACATAGACGGGCAGGAGGTCATCCTGGCGGACGGCAGTGTAGTGATTGCCGCCATTACTTCCTGCACCAACACCTCGAATCCTTTTGTGATGTTGGGTGCCGGACTGCTTGCTAAAAAAGCGGTGGAAAAAGGGCTGCGTGTCCCGGTTTATGTAAAAACCTCCCTGGCCCCCGGATCGAAAGTGGTTATCGATTACTTAGAAAATGCCGGGTTGATGCCTTATTTCGAAGCATTAGGGTTTCATCTCACAGCTTTCGGCTGCACCACCTGCATCGGCAACAGCGGCCCGCTGCGCCCGAAAATCGAGAAAGCCATCGTGGATAACCGGTTGACTGCCGCAGCGGTGCTTTCCGGCAACCGGAATTTCGAAGCCCGCATACACCAGGATGTGAGGGCGAATTTCCTGGCGTCTCCCATGTTGGTAGTGGCCTTTGCCTTAAGCGGCAGGATGGACCTGGATTTGACGACCGAACCCATCGGGCTTAGTCAACAGGGAGAAGATATCTTTTTAAAAGACATCTGGCCTGAAAACACCGAAATCGAAACCTTTACGGAAAAGTTCGTAGACAGGAAGTTTTTTGAGAAACAATATGCCGGGATATTCAGCGGGGATGAGTACTGGCAGCGGCTTCCCGTAACGCGAAGCGCGGTTTTCGACTGGCAGGAAGATTCTACTTATATCAAGAAACCGCCTTTTTTTGAAGGTTTTTCCCCGGCTGTGAAAGAAACCGCGGACATCGAAAACGCCAGGGTGCTTTTGCTGCTGAGCGACTCGGTGACCACGGACCACATCTCGCCGGCCGGGGGCATACCCGCCGATTACCCGGCGGGAAAGTATTTGATCCAGCGCCGGGTGAAGCCCGTGGATTTTAACTCATATGGTTCGCGGCGCGGCAACTATGAAGTGATGATGCGGGGCACATTTGCCAATGTGCGTATAAAGAACCGGTTAGTCGCGCCCCGGGAAGGCGGATTTACCTGCAAGTTCCCCCAAAGCGAAGAATCTTATGTATTCGACGCCGCGGAGCGGTATGCCTCTGAAGGAGTGCCGTTGATCGTGTTAGGCGGCAAAGAGTACGGCACCGGATCGTCCCGGGACTGGGCTGCCAAAGGCACCTTGTTGTTGGGTGTGAAAGCTGTTATTGCCGAATCTTTCGAGCGTATTCACCGCAGTAATTTGGTCGGTATGGGCGTGCTGCCGTTGGTTTTCCGGGCCGGTGAAAGCATCGAAAGCCTGGGCCTCGATGGATCGGAGGTTTATTCTATTAGCGGTATTAGTGGGATGGAGCCGCGGCGGGTATTGTCTGTAAAAGCGGTAAAAGCGGACGGTACGGAGATTGAGTTTGAAGTGATTGCCCGTTTAGATAATGAAGTAGAGGTAGAGTATTTCGAGTCCGGCGGTATTTTGCCTTATGTATTAAAGAAAGTGCTCACCGAATCCGCCGGGTAGGTGTACAGAGAGATTCTTCCCCACGCAGTGAGGAGGCGTTGAGCCGCTTCACGGCAAGTAACGTTTTGATTCTCAATTATTAGAAGTTTTGTTCAAACTTTTTCAAAAGTTTGGCCCCCGGCAGGGCCGCCGGAGGTTCTATAGTAGTTGTTGGTAGTATTTTTTCGCTTCTGCAAGGGGTAGTGACTCTGAATCATCGGTTTCGAGGATTAGTTGATAAAGAGCATAATCTTCGATAACTTCTTCGATTTTTTGAAAAGTATTGTAGTCGATTTCCACTGCTAAGCGGTTATTATTTTCATCGACGATATATTTTTTTTGGATATTCAACATTTCGTTCTCCTTTACATAAATATAGTATAGATAAAGGTTTTTGTCAATCTGTTTTTTTTGAGTAATCCCGGTAAGTAGTATCACAGCAGGCCTGCGGGCACCTGGATAATTTTATCCGCTAACAGCGTCACTTCATCGCTGTTATTAACGACAATCCCAAGGGGTAAATTGTTATCTTTGACAAATTTTATTAGAGAGGTTAAACGACCGGCCTTTGTTTTCAAACCGAATTTTATTTCGATCGGCAGAACACCGAAGTTCCCTTCTATTATTAGATCGACCTCCGCTTTACTGCGTGTCCTATAATAGTAATAATCCCAACCGGATACCATTTTAGCTTCCAACCCTTTGATTAATTCTTCGATTATAAAAGCTTCAAAAGTCGCGCCTACGTTGGGATATGTCATCAACTGTTCCCGGCTGTGAATCTTTTGCAAAAAATGGAGCAAACCGGAATCCCTGAAATCGCCTTTGGGCATTTTAACTATCGAGCGCACGACGCTTTTTGCATAGCTGGGAATATTACGCCATAGGTAGCTTCCATGAGCAATATCTAAGTATTCTTTTACCGTCACTTCCGAAGTATCTAAAGACCTGCCCGTTTCGGCCCGGTTGATGATCGTACCGGAAAGCGAGGACAGCATGGTAATAAATCGTCTGTATTTTGCAATATTAAGTTTGGGGAATAATCCCCGGATGTCCCGCTGGATATAGGTGCGGAAATAGTTCTCCATCCAGGTGAAATAGAATTCATCATTACCGGCAAGCGTCGGCTCCGGGTAACCTCCCTTTAAAAAAAAGTCCATCACCCGGGAGTGAGATATAGCCGGTTCCAGGTTTTTCAAGTAATCCAGGGTGGACGGGGACAGGGATGTTTCGAAAATTTTGTAAAAGGGCGACAGGGGCCGGGAGAAAAATTCGTTGAGCTTTAGTGTGCCCAATTCGATGATCCCGACTCGACCGGCCAGGCTTTCCGAGACATTTTTTACCAATTCGAAAGAGCTCGAGCCGGTAAGGATGAAGCGTCCTTTTTGTTCCCTATTTTTATCTATTATGCCCCGCAGTTCCGAGAAAAGCCCGGGAAACATTTGAGCTTCGTCGATAATGATTTGACCGGGATTTTCTTTAAAGAAGAAATCCACATCCCGTGTAATCAAGTCGTAGTCGCTTCCTTTTTCCAAATCGAAATATTTCCAGTCCGGTTTCAAGCGTTTTGCCAGGGTGGTTTTCCCTCCCTGTCTAACGCCCAGGATGATAACAGCCGGAAAGAAGTCGAGCAATTTGTTTATTTTGTCTTCGAGATTTCGTTTTATACCAGTCATATCCTAAGTATACATTAGGATTTTACAGGTGTCAATAGACCGGATTTAATCCCGCTGCTAAAAAAGGAAACGAGCGGCGGGGATGACTGCAGAAAACGCTAAATTTCAAAAAATTCAAGACCTGACCACCGGGTACCGAAAAAAATTATTTTTTTTAACACACAACTATTGACAATAGACCTTTTAGTCAATAACATTCACCCGGAGGCAATAATGAAACTAAAAAAACGAAACATAAAATTTTTGATTCTTGCGTTAATTACCTTTCTTTTAATCAGTTGTGCCGGACGTAACGAGAAACCGACGCTCCAGGTCCGAGATGAGGTCAAAACCGGGGCAGCCGGCCAGGTCGATAATGGGAAATACATCCTCAAAGTTGTATTGTATCCCTACATCCCGGTAGGGCCATCAGGAAGCCTACAACCTATGGCGAATCGGATCGAATCGGAATTCGAAGGTGAAAATCCCTCCATCGATTTACAAATATTACCGATAGGTTATGAAAATGATCCCTATACCACGGAGAACCTGACAAAATGGTTGGGGGCGCCGGTTTCCGACAGCGGGGTTCATATCGTCGAGCTAGATGCGGTAATGCTGGGGTTTGTGACGGAAAATAGTTTAGTTATGCCCCAGGACCCTTCCGGCTTCGCAAGTGATTTCCATCCCGCTGCTTTATCGGCAGTCCGAATCGGTGATACAAGTTACGGGGTTCCCCATTGGATGTGTGGAAATTTTATCATTTCACCGGTTGAAGCGATTACCCAATCACAAAATCTCGACGTCCTGGGCAAACTATTAAGAGAGAATAAAGATGATTCTCCATATCTTTCAGGAAACTTCCGCGGCAGTTGGACCCTGCCGTCCCTCTACCTGGGCGCCTGGGCCTGTACTTACGGCCCGTCTAACCTCCAGGATGCACTTACCGGGCCACTGGATGCCGCCGTGGTGGGATTATTGAATACCGCCGCGTCATTATGTACAGATGAAGCAAGTGCCAATCCCTGTATCGACTTTACTTACAAAGACAATACTCAATCGATGAGCGATTTTGCTAAAGGAGAATACGACGGATTTATCGGTTTTTCCGAGAGTATGAATACGATTGCCCAACAAGGAGTGAGTTCGAGTGATTATTATATCGGCAACTTCCCCTTTGGCAATGACAATGAACAAGCCTATTCACTATACTATTCCGATGTATTCGTGATCCGTCAGGACTGTGAAGGTGACTGCATTACTGCCACCACAGCATTCATCCGCTACATGATTAAATTAGATACCTTTAAATGGATTGTGAAAACAGAGGATTCCTCGACACCGGCCATTCCCCGCTACGTGATACCGTCCCGGGAGGGAGTATTCGACCTGCCCGATATCCAGGCGGACCAGTATTATCAACGAATCAAAGTCGCCATTTATTCTGGCAGCAATACCAATTTTCCCAATACCGGGGTCCTGGAAAATAATGACCGGCTTAACGAAGAATTAACAAATCGACTCAACTGGCCAACAAAAAATAAATAAAAAAAAAAGGAGGGCGGTGCGTGCAAACGTGCAAATTTTGCACAAAAAGATAAAACGCAGGAAGAAGGCTGAGGGAGGAACTTTTATTGGCCTGTATTTTTTTCCCAGACAGGGGACAGCAGAAAAAAAGAGTTGTTTGCCTGGAATGATATGAAGGGTTTCTAAAAACAAATTAATTTGCTATAATTGAAACCTAATAACCTGTATGGATTATCACTTGCTATGATCCTTCCGAAAACCCATCGGAATGGACTGAGAATTTTAAAAAAAGGAGGCAAAAATGATCTGTGCCGTTTGCCGTGGAAAAATGGTAAAAAAAAATGGGGATGTCGATCTAAGAATAAATGGAAATTTATATATCGTTCATAATGTGACCTTTGAAGAGTGTCTTAATTGTGGGGAGAAAATCCTTGATCCTGAGATCAGTGAGGTTATTTATGAACGAATTCATACGAAACAATACAGGAAAGAAAAAGTAGAAATCCCCGTTTTAGACCTGGCTGTTAATATGTAAATTTCACCCTATAATGGAAATTCTTTTTTCCTGCCTTCAAGCAGCGTTTACAGCAGACGGGCATTCGTGAATTCTCCGGCGGGGGTGCGGCACACCTACCCTCTCAGCCTCCGGCGGCCCTGCCGGGGGCCAAACTTTTGTAAAAGTTT
>JAGLSW010000975.1 GCA_023135565.1 Candidatus Aminicenantota bacterium
CACAGAAAGGATAACTGGAGGTTATCATAGGAAAGCAGAATGAGATATTTAAAAAGGCAAAAATCTATGCTGAAGACTTAGCCGATAAATTACACAATCGACACAGGAAAAAAATATGCGTATTTCTTGGAGCAGGTGCTTCAATTTCATCCGGCAGTGTCAATTTTCAGACACTTAAAGAAAATATCTCTGCAAAATTTGGTAAAAATATCGCTGATCTTGATTTGGAAGATTGTTTCAACATGCTTTTTGCCGGAGTAAAACCTGAACGGCGTCCTATTTTGATTAAGGATTTTTTAACCCTGGATGGCCGACCATCGACTGGCTACATTCATCTGGCAGTTCTGGCAAAACGTGGGCTGATCGATTGTGTGATTACAACCAATTTCGATTCTTTCCTTGAAAAAGCCGCGAACATTGTTTCTGATGACTATAGCATCTTTTCGGTTCAAATTCCCCATTTATTGCGTAACAACGTTTTGTTAGAAGAACTTAACTCTTCAACAGTGCCAATCATTAAGATTCATGGAGACTGTAATCATGGCATTTATGACATTACTAATGATGAATTGAATAGTAGTGCTTACCCGGAAAATGTCACGAATCTCCTTCACCAAATATTTAAAACCCATGAAGTAATTTTCATCGGATACGGCGGTCATGAGAAAAAATTGGCCAAAGCATTGATGCCAATTGTAAACGAACTTAATCATATGTACTGGTTTAATCCGCAGCCTGCATCAACCGCCACAAAACTTTATTCTGTAATCGAAGATTATTTGTTGTACGAAGGTTTACCTACTGACGAAAGTGAACTGTATTTTGATAACGTGATGAAAGAAATCGCCTCTGCCGTATTTTCTAAAGACGTTAAGGGAAATAGGGGCGTAAATAAAAGAAAGTCAAAAAAAGTACCTGAAAAACCTTATATTGACACTATCAAAACCCAGGTAGCAACGTGGAACCGGAAAAGATTGACTCATATAATCAGCGATGATAACTCAGTCGCCATAAACGATGTCTTTATAAGCCGTGACACGATCGACAGAGAATTGAAAGATTTTTTTGGTAGGGAAGCATCGATGTTTATCCTGGTAGGAAAATCTGGTTTTGGAAAAACAACGCTGTTAAAAAAAATGGTCGCCGACTTTGATAATTCCGAAGATGCGTTTATGTTTGTCCCGGTCAAGACACTACCGAAAGAACTGCTGAAAACTGTCGGTTTAAAAAAAGGGGGATTCCTTAAAAAGGTCATCGCCTCTAACTTAGAAATATCACTACCGGACCTGGAACCAGTGAATAAGGAATTGGAAGATAAAAAAAGAAATTTTATTATCGTCCTCGATGGTCTCAATGAATTTAGCACCACTTACAGCGATTGCGAAAGTTTTTACAAGATGGTGTATGATTCTGCCGAAGAATTGGATGATTTAGGCATCACTCGTATAAAGTTTGTCATCTCTTGCCGGAATGAAACATGGCACCAGCTTCAGCAGTGCTATACGCAATTTTCCAAAAAATCGGTTTTCTACAACTCAGGAAACCCAATAATCCTTAATCAATTTGATGCGGATGAGTTTAAACGAGCATATGAAAAATACAAATCCGCTTATTCGATAAAAACCACATATGAGAAACTTCTTCCTCTTGCAAAAGAGCGTTTGATGGACCCGTTTATGCTTAACCTGGCTTGCGTTGCCAAAAAAGGAGAAGAAATTTCCTTTGAAACGCCATCTATCGATTTATATAACAGGTTTTTTAAAATAAAATTCGAAATAATCTATCAGACGGAAATCGATATTCCTCTTAAATATTTAAGTGACTTTGCTCAAAAGTGCTTCGATCGAAAGACATCTAAATTGGAGCTAATGGATATACCACCACGGGCAGATGATGATTTGCTGCGGTATTTATTCGATCTGAATATTTTAGAAAAGGCTGAAGGGGCAGACAAGAGTACATATTATTCCTGGAGCCACGACCGTTTTTTTTCATTTTTCTTAAGTAAAGCATTGAGAAATATTCGCTTAAATGATGAAAATGATCTGCTGCCGTTATTGGAGCAATCTTCAAGTTTTTTACCGCTGTATGGTGCGTTGAAGTTTATTTTGTTATCCTGTCAGGACATCCGATTGTTCGCCGGTTTACTTAATTCAGGAAATGAGGACATCCAATCGCTTCTAAAAGATGTCTTATTTGAAACCAGTCAATCCAACTCGGAAAAGTTTGAACAGATTTTCAAATTATACTCCAATCAACAGTCTACGATAGAGGGGATGCGCTTGCTTTTACAGGCGGCATCTTTAAATACCATTTTAAAAGAAATAGTTTTCCAGTTAATGGTAACAAGTGAAGAACCGTACATTCAGGCGGAGTCGAATTATTTTTTTATATCACTGTGCATTAAAGAAATAAATAGAAAAGCTTATAAATTAGATAAAAATAATGTAATCAAAACCTTGAGCCTTTACAGGAAAAAGACCGGATGGGTTAATATTTCCACCTTACTTTCGTTGATAAGCAGACTATCCTGGGATAATTACAAAGGCGATGTTAAGGAATATTACAAAATAATTGGGGAATTGTTGCTCGAAAACTTTCTAAGTTTATCATTCGAAAATATGAATGAATTATCAAAACGGATCGAGCATTACACAAATAAGTATTTTTTTAATGCTCAAAACATAGAAGAATTTTTTAACCGCCTTAAAGAAGACAAAACCTATTTCCAAAACCTGGTAGATGAAATAAAAAACAATAGCGATAATGTCAGTGAGGGTATAAAACTGGTAAAAGAATTTATGAACAGAAGGGAATATAAAATAGAACGAATGATAATGAAAATATTTATTATCCTCCTGGGAAGAAGAAATTTTGCATCTATGAAACAGCTCTTTTGGGAATTGCTGCACAACGCCGCATCCGCTGAACAAGGTGATTTTTGTACCGGCTCAATTGCATATTTGACTGTGAGCAATGAAATATATGATGGGGATCTCTTATATGACATAAATGAATTCTTTTTAAAGCATAGAACTGATCTTTTTGATTATGAATCGGATTACGAGACTTTATTCAACCCGATTGGAACGTATGGGCTTTTATTTCCTATAAAGAATAAAGGTATAGCTATTGACTTATATAATCAATATATTACGCTTTTTGTAGCTCAAAAGAATAACAACTTCCTTCTAAAAATTCTTCACGCACTGCGTCAATCTGTTTCACTTTTTACAAAAGAGGGACTGGCAACATTAAAACCGCTGTTAGATTACCGGGAAAACAAAGAAGTCAGGACTAGAATGATAGAAGTCTTGGGGGAATCATTTGCAAGAAATCCGGAAATCACAAGTATCTTTTTAGCACAGAACGATTTAAGTTTCACAAAGAAAGAACAGTATACAATAAAGTTTGGAACCGACCCAAAGATTCATGCGCATGCAATCACAATTTTGGAGTGGGGCAGGCTATATCATTTCTTTTTCTCTAATAAAAAGTATAGACTGCATGTTCATGAGATATTAACAATCCTTAATAAATCCTCAAGTTTAGTTCAAGCCATATCAAGAATAGTTGATTTTATAAAAAATCTATAAATTGTTTAATAAAGTAACTATTTCTTCCGTTTTTTACATATTAAAAGGGTATAATAGAGATAAACAGTGGAATATTCCTTATTTGAATAATATGCTTTTAGTTTTTTTAAGCCATTCTCAAACTCCGATTCAGAAATTAAATACAACGGAGATATGTTTTTATTTTCGACACAAAACAGAAGATCAGAAGTTTTCATCAGGTTTTTTGAAATATTTGATTTTTTTTCTACTACCATGAACCCATTTTGCTTTAATTCTTCTGTTAGTTCTGGTATGTCAGGGTATCTTTTGAAGTCCACATGCATGATAGATGGAAAAAAATCCAAAAACGGTTGGCGGCTAATGTCTTTATGTGAAGAGGTCTTTATATAAAGAATTCCATCTTTTCTTAACGTCCGAAATATTTCGTTTAGAGTTTCATGCCTTTCTTTACGATTCAATTGCTGAAACATAAAGACAGCTAAACAGCCGTTAAAATAATCCTCAATAAAAGGCAGGCGTGTGGAAGAAGCACAAATTCTTTTTAAGACTCCATCAGTATTTTTAAGTTGGTCAAGAGAAATGTCTACCCCCAACACATCATGTCCCATCTCCTTTAAACTCAGAGAATAACGGGCGGTTCCGCAGCCAATTTCAAGCAAAACCCCATCTTTATTATTTAAATAATTTTGAAGAATTTTCGTATCTTCCAGAATGTCCTTATCTTGATCAAATCTTATTCTATTAAAAAAGGGTGCTATTTTTCTGTAATAGTTTTTTAAATTATATGACATGATTCCACTCAAACATTTTTATGATTCGATGCTTTTTTTAGTAAATATCCGTCTAAATACAAGTAATTAATTTTCATTTTAAAGAACGTCTCTATGGCATCTTTGGGCGATTCCACGATTGGTTTCCCCTTAAGGTTGAATGATGTGTTGCTAAGAATAGGCACGCCTGATAGCAGATAGAACTTTTCGAGAATTTTATATAATAGCGGATTTAAATCATTATAAAGGGTTTGTACCCTTGCTGTCCCATCAATGTGTACGACAGAGGGAATCGAGTCAACTTTTTCTTTTTTTACTTTTGCAACTTTGAGCATAAATGGGCGGTCAGCTTCTCCTTCAAAAAATTCACCATAATATTTATCTATAATTATCGGAGCAATCGGACGGAACGGTTCCCGGAATTTTACGTTTCTATTTAACATTTCTCGGAAGTGCGTACTTTTAGGATTAGCCAATAGACTTCGATTACCCAGTGCCCTGGGCCCAAATTCAGAAGTTCCGTGAAAAAAAGCGACGATTCCTCCCTGGTTTAGCAGGTTGGCTATTTTTTTAGAAGGATTTTGAGCGACTTCATATTCAATTTTTGGATAGTAGCTGTTTATCGCTCTGAGGATTTCTTCTGAGTAGTAGGGTTTGCCCACATTAAATAAATTTTTTTTGTTTTGATTATGTCTAATTTTGATAGGTATTTTTTCCGATAATTCTTTATGATAGTGGTATCCAACGGCTCCAAAAGCGATTCCTGCATCGGATACATGGGGGAGGACTATTAAATTTTTACCTTTTTTACTTAGATAGTTTGAAATTTTCCCGTTTGCCACGCTGTTTAAAGCGCAGCCACCAGCAAATCCGATATTTTCATAACCTTTTGATAACAATAATTTAACAGCTTGAAATAAGACCTCTTCGAACACCGACTGAGCACTGGCCGCAATATCAGCAAGGACTTGAAATGACCGATTGCATTTCTTTATTATAGCACCAAGTTCGTCTATGAGAGAGTATTCAAAGGGAGCGAAGCTGAATATATCTTCGAAAGTATCTCCCACATCTATATACTTCATCATCATATTGAAGTATTTTTTTTCCCCATATCCAACTAATCCCATCGTCTTACCCTCTTCAAATTTGCCGAACCCGATAAACTTGGTCACCAAATTGTAGAAGTATCCTAATGAATTTGAAATTCCCATTGGAAAGCTATTTTTTTCAAAAGGTTGTTCTCCCTTGGTTCTACCCATCAGATTAATATTATTTTTATTACACTCAAAGAAAGATATGGTTTCCCGGGTTCTATATTTTTCATCCTTTTCTAAGATTGATCCCCAACCATCCATTACTAATATTGCTAAATTATCAACATTTGTAAAGTAGTATATAGAGGCTGCGTGCAGTAAATGATGGTTGTATCGGACGAGTTTACTGACAGGAAAATATTTCTCAATTCGACACGGCATAATATCGCTTGTAACTATATAGTTCATATCTTTCAACTCTTTCCCAATATATTCTAAACAGTAATCAGCAGACGGTTTACAGGGTATTTCGTACCACCAACTTAAACCATGTTTCTTTCTTGTAACTCTTTCATCTTCAATCCCGCACAGGATATTATTCTCTTCCATTAAAACTGATGAAAAGTCGTGTGCCGAACCTCCCAATCCCATAATCGTTTTTTTCACAGCATAACCTCCAGTTATCCTTTCTGTG
>JAGLSW010000976.1 GCA_023135565.1 Candidatus Aminicenantota bacterium
CCCCCTTGACCCCCCAAAAAACTTTTGTTTAATTTCGTTGTCTCCGGGTGAGGCGCACCCATCCGATAAGCCGATTCGCGGCAGAAGCCGGCGATAAGCCTTTCAAGAGTTTACAATCGCCAGGCTAAATAGAAGTTTTTGGAAGTCCAGAAACCTTTTTACAAAAAGGTTTCTGGCCGCCGGAGGCATGGCTTATTAAAGTTTGCGATCAAATAAATTTTTTTTGCCTGTCCCCTTCCCGTTCCCATCCCGCGGGCGGCCTCCCTCCCGGCTCTCCGCCTGCTGAATACTGCCTATGGCCGGAATATTTCGATTTGCAGGTTCTTTATCATTTTATAATGTCTGTCATTGCCCGTTAAAAGAGACAGTCCGTTCAAAACGGCTGTAGCAGCTATAAGAGCATCGGCAAGTTGGAGCGAATGACTTAAATAATGCTGCTCAACAAAAAACATCGCTTCTATAGATATTTCTTCGTTTATATAAATGATTTCTGCATCCCAGTTTTTTAGCGCTTTACGTAAAAAATTCAACTCTTTTTTATTTCTCATCCCCTGCACCATTTCCATATAAGTAACTACCGATAATCTTAAAGCGGTTTCACGCTCGATAATATCAAATGCCTTTTCATTCCCTTTCAGGTACCAGATGAGAACATCGGTATCCGCTAACATTTAAAATCTCCTCTGCCGCAGATCCCTGACATACGTTTCTACATCTATTATTTTTTCGTTATCCTTCCAAATTCCAAATAGTTCATTTTTCTCTTCTCTTTTTCCCGGTTTTTTATCCAGGGGAACAATTTTGGCACAGGGTTTTCCTCGATAGGTAATGACTACTTCTTCTCCTCTCTTTACCGTGTCGAGTAATTCTTTAGAATGGAAGCGTAAATCTTTGGCTGTTGCTTTCATTTTAATCTCCTAACATTAAAGTTTACACACTAAAGTATAAACTTAACCGGCATCCCTGTCAAGAAAAATTTTTAAATTTATGAATTTTTTTTGCCTGTCCCCTTTCCGTTCCTACAAAAGCCTGAAAGCCCGCGGCGTGGGGAGCCAATGAGGGGCTGCCTATCGAATCAGGTTAGCCGGATAGTTTCTACTATTGTCTATATAGCTATTATAACCGGTCGTTTTTAGGCCCCGGAACGCGGCGCGGGCAGCCGATGAGGAGCGGTTTTCGCTCAACAATAGTATGGCTCCCGGCCCCCAGGTACTATTGGATCGGCTCTAAAAAAAAAAGGGCGGAAAATACTTGACAATCCAAAATAAATGTGTTACTCCCTATAGTTATATAGTTATAAAAACTGAACAAAACAGAGGTTAAAATGCCGGAAATTAAGATCGAAAAGTTAACACTGAAAGAAACAGCAAAAATTTTAGGAGGAGGAAAATACGAAGGCGCTCCTGGCGGCACCAGCGGAAGTAGTGATGAGAGTGGCTGTTCTTGCTGCTGCGGTTGTATTCCCCCTAAATATTGATCGATCTCTATCTATATAAACCGTAAAGTTTCCTGATTGTAAAAATCGGTTTATAGGTTTTTTTGAGACTGCTCTCAAAAAAGAAGCTGCATGACGATGGAAGATAAAATAATGTGTACATGTATATCGATACTGCTATGTAGTGGAGCAGATGTCTTGGTATATCGAAGTTTAAGGAAGCAAACTGAAGTGCTGGAAACTGTCAAAGGCCCGTTGAAATGAAATTATCGAAGGGAGTAGAATTTTGCCGGATCGAGAATAAGACCTATATAGGTTGGAATCGTTACTATCCCAGGTTATTGAAACTTAGCGAGGGCGCGGTTCTCTTTTTAAAGAACCTTGAAGAGATTGCAGACCGCGAAATGGCCTTTGTTAAAATCCGTCCTGGAGAGAATCGCCGATAAATATCGAGATTTACAAATCGAATATACTATCAATACCAATATGACCCTGATGACTGAAGAAATTGCCCGTTTTTTTAACAAGTTTAATTTTAAAGTTTTTATCAGCATCGACGGTTATAAAAAAGCACACGATAAAACCAGGAAGTATCACGATGGTCAGGGCTCTTTCGAGGATATCATAAAAGGCATCGAAATATACCGGGAATATAATCAAGATTATTTTATCAAGGGATTTCAGGGCACCATAGAAAATATCGATGAATTCGATCTGCAGGAAGTTTATAAAATGGACAAATACGGATTTATCGAAGCCCGGCTTGCCCCGAACCTCCTGGGTGTGTCCAGGAAGGACGCCTTGAAAAAAGCGCGTTTGGTCGGGCGATTTCTTGACTTGAACCCGGGCAATCGTTTGGCGGCAACGGAAGTATATTTTAAAAACATGACGAAACTTATCAATAAAGATGATTATTCTTTTTTCTTTAATTGTAAAGGGTTAAGTTCCTATCCTGAAATATCGCTCTACCTCGATATGACCAACTGGCGGGTTTCTCATTTGTGCAGTTATGTTCCTGCTGCCTCCCTGCCTCTCGAAGGCCTGGGGCACGACATTTATAATCCCATCCTATGGAAACGAACGGAAACGTTTATCGAGGATAGAATAGACTCGCTATTTAAGAACTGCCTGGAATGTGATCTGGCTGCTATTTGCCGGGGCGGCTGCATTTACACAGGACTTGACAAAGAGAATACCCTGAACGAGTCGGCCTGTGCTTATCAGAGGGAATTATGGAATATATATATAAAAAAAGTTTATCAAACCTACGACGAAGAATAAATTACCTAAAAGGAGTTTAACGGAGAATAAAAAATGTCAAAAAAAAGATTTAATCTCTTTACCTTTATATTGTTTTTCTTTTTTTTCAACTTGTTTTTCGGGGTTAACTGCCTGGATGAGCGGTCGGCCTGGAGAGGAACAGAAGAGTCGAAAAACGGTATAAAAACCGTAAAAAATACGGCTATCCCGGTATACGGCAATGTAGTATTAAGCCTGGAAGAGAAAATAAGTTTAGAATACGGCAGCGATAAACAGGACATATTCGGTTGGGTAACATCCGTGGAACTGGACAGTGAAAATAATATCTACCTACTCGATGTCGGGAAATCCAGGATTGTATCCTTTGACAGCCTGGGGAAATATCGTTTCAGCTTTGGCGGGAAAGGCGAGGGCCCGGGAGAGTTTCGCAGACTGAAAGATTTTTTTATCGATAAAAAAGGGGCTATTTATGTGCTGGATGAACACCTGATTCATATATTCGACAGCACAGGGAATTATAAAAACCGGGTGAAGCTGGACGGGCCTGTTTCTAATTTTTCCCCCGGTGGAGAGGGGGGTATTATCACCTCCTATCTCTCTTACGCGAGGAACGGGAAGACAAAAGAAATAGTGGTCGGATACGCCGGCCCCGGGTTAGGTCTGACGAGGGAGTTAGCCCGGTATTACGAAGGGGAAATAGTAAAGGTAAAATCGGGAGACAGGCAAGTCACCTTCCATTTAAATCATAGATATACGCCGGGCCTTTATTTTACCCGCACCTTTACTGAAAAGTGTATTTTCGGTCACTCCTCCAGGTATGCCCTGGCGATGGCTAACGGGAATGGCAATATCCTCTTAAAGATAGAGAAAGAGGAGAAGAAAGTACCGGTCTCAAAAGAGGAGAAAGATTCACTTCTTGCAAAATTTGTCGAATACTATGGGAAAAAATGGCCTGAGCAAGTAATTAAAAAGGGCCTGCAATTTCCTCCACACAAGCCTTTTTTTAATAAGATTCTCGTGGATGATAGAGATAGGATTTACGTTTCGAAATTACCTCCTGTAGTAAAGGAAAATGAAGAAGAAAGAAGCAATATTTTCGACCTTTTCGATAAAAGCGGTTATTATATATACCGGGTAAGTATGCCGGTACGTCCTCACCTATTAAAAAGCGGTTATCTATATAATATCTATGTCCCCAGTGGAGACGAAGATATAAAACTCAGGGTCTTCGATATTACCAACTGGTCTGTTATTAAAGAGAATTATACAAAGTAGGTGAATTTTTTTTGCCTGTCCCCTTCCCGCGGCTCGGGGGTGCGCTGTTTTTGCTGCTACTTCAATAGAAGTTTTGTTCAAACTTTTTTAAAGGTGCGGTGTGCCGCTGGACCCCGACGATGAACCCATGGGGGCGGCCCCCGGCAGGGCCGCCGGAGGCAGGGGAGTTTTAGATTTCCCCGGCTGCTGCCGCAGTGCCGGGCCTCCCCTGAACCTATACCAAGGAGGCAAAATATACGTTCAGAGGAAACCGCCACACCTGCGTACCAAGATTTTTACCAAACGCGGTTGCTTAACCGCTGCCTTAAACTTTTTTACATTTAATAGAGGAGAAAAAAATGATCTTAAAAAATTTAAAGAATAAAAAATCAACAGTTAGAGCCGAAAAAAAAGACAATCCTTAATTACTATTTCCTTAGGCAATTCCTGCGGCTGCGTTCTTTTTTTGGCTCACAAAATCCATATCCAGATTCCAAAACAACGACCACCTATAGTGTAGTATAATTACTACAATTTTTCAACTATTTCTACTACTTTTTTTATTTTTTTCTTATCGATAGATTGAGGTGAGATAAAAAATGAGGGACGGCGGCTCTTATCCCGGGATAAACAGCGGCTCGCCGGTATTGAAAAAATAGGAAAAATATGGGGGACGGCGTCCCCAGCCAATAAGCCGCTTCGCGGCAAGTACAACAGCGATAGGGAAGCGCTAAGCTCTTGCCCAACGTGGTGGGTCCGGTATTGAAAGAATAGGATAAATATGATAATCTATCACCATGAAAGAAGCATTAAAAGAATTTATTAAGCAGCAGATCGTAGTGGATACCCGCTCCTCCTGGATATATATCGGGGTGCTGGAAAATGTCCTGGATGGCGCGCTGGAACTGTCCGAAGCGGATGTGCATGAAAACAAGGACACTGCATCCACCAAAGATGTGTATGTGAATGAAAGCAGGAAAACCGGCGGTATTGCCAACCGCGACCGGGTTTTTATCAACCTGGATTTCGTGGTCAGTTTTTCGCCCTTAGAAGATGTGAAGAACTTTTAGCGCTCCCGGGCTTTTATTACTCAGGAGGAGCTAAGTAGAGATCAGGAGGATATTCTATTACTCAGGAGGAGCTAAGAGGGGCTCAGGTTAAAGAAACTTCTCGCGAAATTTAGGAGGCTGCTGAGCCCTCTTGAGTCCCTCTGAACTACTAATCAGTGAAA
>JAGLSW010000977.1 GCA_023135565.1 Candidatus Aminicenantota bacterium
GCAGGGCCGCCGGAGGCAAGTCCCTCAGAGTTCTCGAATGTCCGTTTGCTGAAAGCTGCTATTGACAGCAGTGCCCATATGAGGTATATAAATAACTAACGGAGGTTTATAATGAGTTTACCGGCTTTAAAAACCGAAGACCTGCCGCACTATACCTACGACGATTATGTGCAGTGGGAAGGCCGCTGGGAATTGATTCGCGGTGTTCCTTTCGCCATGGCGCCGCAGCCCAGGATAAAGCATCAACGAATATGCGGCAATATCTATTGGCTGTTGAGAGAGCTATTGGGAAATTGCCCGAAATGCGAAGTGCTCTGGCCGGTGGATTGGCCGGTTACAGAAGATACGGTGGTACAGCCCGATATGCTGATAATATGCAGCGACAGCGAAAATATCGGCGTCGAAAAATTAGAAGTGACGCCGGTAGTGGTTTTTGAAGTGCTCTCCCCTTCTTCTTCCCGCAAAGACCGGGTGATCAAATACCGGTTGTACGAGGCGGCGGGAGTGAAATATTACTGCATCGTAGACCCGGAAACAGACAGTGCCGACGTCTTTGTTTTACAAAAAGATAAATACCGCGGGGCCGAAGAGTTTAAAGAAGAACGGCTGCCTTTCAATCTCGGCCCCTGTGAAATCGAATTCGATTTCGGTAGGGTGTTTAGACCGCCCTCATAAAGCATCCGGCCTCTTTCGGAATTCACTAACATGATAATCGACAGCCACGTTCATTTGTTCAACCGCAAGATCATAGAAAATGTGTCGGGAAAAACCGACATGGTGCAGCGGCTCGGCCTCTGCGTAGAAGGGGCGCAGGAAAGATGCGAAGTCGGGACGCTCAAACAACAGATGCGCCGCGCCGGGGTGGATGCCTGCTTGTTATTACCCACCGCAGCGGCGAAAAGGGTGCAAAAAACGAACGACCTATATTGGCAATATTCCCAAAATACAGACGGGTTGTTCACAGCCGGTACTCTTCACCCCGCATACCCGCACAATCTCGAAGAGATACAACGTTTTAAAGAGCGGGGTATCAAAGGAATCAAACTTTGTTCCTTTTCCCAGGGTTTTGCTCTTCATGAACCCGCGGCCTTAGAGCTTTTCGATCTTATCCGCCGGGAAAATGTGCGCCGGGAAAACACATTTTTCGTAGTGCTGGACACATTTTATGAAGCCCCACGCTATTTCGGCGCCTTGCCCCGGCATATAACCACGCCGCGGCGATTGGGCCACCTGATAGAACAGTTCCCTGAAATCCCTTTTATAGCAGCTCATATGGGAGGGCAGAGTGCTCCTTTCGAGGAGATTTGCAAATATTTACCGGCAGCGCCCAACCTATCTTTAGACACCTCCAATGGCCTGCAGACGCTGAGCAAACAGGAATTCATCCATCTGCTCGAAATCCATGGGCCGGAACATATTTTATTCGGCACGGACTGGCCCTGGTTCGACCCGGCTGCGGAACTGCCGCTGGTAAACGCATACCTTGAAGAGGCGGGGTTTTCCAGTAAAGAAAAAGAAGCCGTCTGCGGCGGAAATATCGCCCGCCTATTGGGAAAGAAGGGGAAGGAGCGTTATGAGTGATGAATTATGAGTGATGAATGATGAGGAGAGATATGAAATTAGGAATAATATTTCGTTTTTCTATTGAAAGAGCGACGTTTTTTGTTTATAATATCAATTCATCCTGCAAGATATTTTAGATAAGCTTCTAACACCGACTCCGCCATTACATGACGGCAGTAACCGCACGATACAGCTATTAAAAATATATCAAGTTCTCGCCGCCTGGCGGCTTTTTTACAGGCTCAGTCTTAAAAAAATACTGTTTTATCGAGGACGGAAAAATGGCAAAAACGCCTGAACAGACAGGTTTTTACGACCGCGAATACCGGCTGCTGGCCGGGGCAAAAGAAATCCTCAACCAGCCCGGTCTTTCACGAGATGAATTGAAAAAAGAATTCGCCGGGATAGTGGCGGAATATGAGACGCTGCTCAAACACGCCGCTAAACAGGCCCACAGCCCGGACCGGCCCCTAAGCGAAGCGGATGTGCCCGCAAAGCAGCCGGAAGAAATATTGGAAATGAAAAGCCGCCTTTTTACACATATTACCCATGAATTTCTAACTCCCCTGAATTTGGTAATTACCCCATTAGAGCAAATGCTTTCCCAATGCCGGGACCAGGAACAGCGAAAGAAACTATCGTTGATGTACCGAAATAGTCAGCGGTTATTCCTTATCATCAACCAGGTGCTGGAATTATTTAAATTGGAAAGCAGGAGATTGAAATTAAAGGCCGGTCTACAAGATATTATTCCTTTTTTAAAAGGGATTACCGCTTCCTTCGAATTATTAGCCGAACAAAATGAGGTGTCCTTAATCTTTGCCGGCGGCAAAGAAAGTATCCTCCTCTATTTTGACCCCGAAAAGATGGCAGAGGTGACGTGCAGCCTACTTATGAACGCAGTGAGACTTACTCCTCCCGGCGGTGGGATCAGGGTGTCGGTGCGCCAACTGCCTCCCGGCGAGGTGGAAATATCGCTGCACAATACAGGAAGCGGCGCTCCTATAGAGCAGAAAAAAAGTACATTCGACAATTTTTACCAGTTGAAAAAAAGGTCCGGCAATTATATAAAAGATTTCGATATCGGACTCTTTTTAGCAAGGAATTATATCGAGCTCCATCATGGCGCCATCTACGTGAACAACGGAGAAGGAGAAGGAACGGAATTTGTTATCCGACTGCCCCAAGGAAAAACTCACCTCAAGCCCGAAGAAATCGAGGAAATGCCGGTTTCTCCCGCGGAGGAGGCCGGGTGTAAAATCTCAAAGCATTATGCCTACATGATGCAGTTAGAAAGAGAAGAAAGAGAGGAAGCCGAATCGAGCGGCAGCGAGACAGTCGCTGAAGAAAAGAACGGGGACATCGTGCTGGTGATCGAAGACAACGCCGATATGCGCGGTTTTATCAAGAATTTATTAACAGTGGAACATTTCATTGTGGAGGTGGCAGTCAACGGTAGGCAGGGCATCGACATGGCCAAAGAGATTATCCCGGATATTATCATCAGCGATATTATGATGCCCGACGCCAACGGCTACCAGGTATGCCGGGAATTAAAACAGGATGTGGAAACCAGCCATATCCCGATTATCCTTTTATCCGTCAAATTCGCGGAAGATGAGGTTGTTAAAGGGTTGGAAGCGGGCGCGGACGATTATATCACTAAACCCTTCAATATGGAAATACTGTTGACCCGGGTTAAAAATCTTATCAAGATGCGCCGCCAATTGCAGCAGCGGGTACAGTGGGACACGGTGGTGCACCCGGATGAGTTGGGGCTTTCTTCTTTAGACGACCGCCTGCTCAAGGATATCCAGGAAGCCATCGAAAAGAACTTGTCGGACGCTGATTTCAGCGTGGATGAACTGGCGGACATCCTCTCTATGAGCCGGGCCTCCCTGCACCGGAAAGTAACGGCCCTGACCGGCCAACCGCCCGGTAAATTTGTCCAATCCTACCGGTTGAAACGCTCGCTGGACCTGTTGAAAGCCAATTACGGTAGTATTACGGAAGTAGCGTTGAAGACCGGTTTTTCCAATCCCGCTTATTTCACCAAACGTTTCAAAGAAAAATTTAAACGCTTGCCCTCCGACTATTCCAGCCATTAACAGGCAGTCCGGGAATTATCCGGGGGCATGTATGCGGTACTCACAGGTCTCGGTATCAGCGCTTCCCGGTTTTACAGGAAACTGAACAGTTACTCGGTTGGTTGTTGAACAAAGTACACATTTGGTATATAATCCTATAAAAAATAATAACGACGAGGTATTTTACAACATGACACATTCAAAGACAAAAAATTATTTCTTTCTAAAACTTTTTTTCACGGTTTTTTTCCTCTGTTTCGGGCTGCTGAGCACGGGAATGTTAGACGCTGCCACCGCATCGGTAACCAAATCCCGCGACCAGATCGAAGATAAATACAAATGGAACCTGGAAGACATCTATCCTTCCGTAGACGCCTGGAAAGCAGATAAAAAAGATATTGCCCAAAAACTGCCGCAAGCAGCCTCTTTTAAGGGCAAATTGGGGGAATCACCGCGGCAATTATATGACGCCCTCTCCTATGTTTTCAACCTCTACCGCCGCTTAGAAAAACTCTATGTCTACGCGGAGATGCTCTCGGACCAGGATATCAGCCGCTCCGCACCTATGGCTATGAAACAGTCCATGGGAAAGATGTATACCGAATTTAACTCCCTAATTTCATACATCGAACCTGAAATCCTGGCCCTACCGCTTTCCACCATCGAGAATTTTTTTAAAGAAAAGCCCGAACTCAAACCCTATGCCCGCTATATCGAAAATATCCAAAGAATGAAACAGCATACGCTGAACGACAGCCAGGAGAGTATTATCGCCCAGGCGGGCCACATAGCCGGTATTGCCGAAGAAACCCATAATGTTTTCGGTAATGCTGAAATGCCCTATCCGAAAGTTACATTTTCCGACGGCGCTGAAGTAGTCGTCAATGTGCCGGGCTATGCCCGCTATCGGGCCGGCAGCAGCCGGGCGGACCGCATAAAAGCCTATAATGCGTTCTTCTCAACTTTAGGGAAATTCAAAGGCACCTTAGGTGTTCTCTTGAACGGTAAAATAAAAGAAAATCTTTTCTATACTAAAATACGCAAATACGATTCGGTATTAGAGAATGCCCTGTACCCGAAAAAAATCCCCACCGGCGTATACACCAACCTGATCAAGTCGGTACACCGGGCGCTGCCTACGCTGCACCGCTACCTGAGAATTAAGAAAAAGATGATGGGGCTTAAAGAACTGCATTACCACGATCTCTACCCTGACCTGATCAAGGGAACGGACACCCGCTATAAATATGAAACAGCCCGCCGTTTGGTTCTTAAGTCGCTGCAAGTATTGGGAAAAGAATATACCGGCAAATTAGAAGAAGCTTTCGACAACCGCTGGATCGATGTATTTCCCAGCATAGGCAAGGCTTCCGGCGCTTACAGCAGCGGCTCTTACGACACCCATCCTTACGTCAAGCTAAACTATAATGGGAAATTCAACGATATCAGTATGCTGGCCCATGAGTTGGGTCATTCGATCCACACTTATTTTTCCAACAAAAGCCAACCCTACCCCACTGCCGGTTATGCATCTTTTATCGCCGAAGTGGCGGCCACGGTGAATGAAGCCTTAGTCTCCGACTACGTTTTGACTGTCACCAAAGACCCGCGGGAACGGCTTGCTCTATTGGGAAATTTCATGGAAGCCTGCCGTATGACTCTTTACCGGCAGACTCTTTTTGCCGAGTATGAGTTGGTTATCAATCAACTGGCTGAGAAAGGCGAAAGTCTAACCGGCGACCGCTTCGATGAGATTTACTTAGACCTGTTAAAAAAGTATTACGGTCATGACAAAGGGGTAACGATTATAGATCCTTTATACAGGCATGAATGGGGTTATATTTCCCATTTTTATTTGGGTTTCTACAATTATAATTACAGCACCTCTTTTGCCGCGGCCCATGCCATTGCCGAGAAAATCACCGGCCAGGGAAAACCCATGGTGAAGAAGTACATCGAGTTTTTATCCGGCGGCAGTTGTATCGACCCCATTCCCCTGCTTAAGAAGATCGACGTAGACATGACAACCGATGGGCCGGTGCAGTTAGTGGTGGAAAAAATGGAGCGGGCCTTAGACGAAATCGAAAGACTGACCAAAAAATAGACGCGGGGACTACCTGATCCCCCGCTTAGTGGCCTTTCCGAACGGCTTTCTGCTGACCTAAAGCAAGAGTTTCCAGGCATGAAAGGCTTTTCGCCGCGAAACCTAAAATATATGAGAACATTTGCGAAGAACTATCCGGGCAGCCAATTTGTGCAAGAGGCGCTTGCACAAATTACCTGGTATCATAATATCGCTATATTTGAGAAAGTCAAAGAATCCGTTGAGCGTGAGTGGTACATCTCTAAAACCGTAGAACATGGATGGAGTCGGAATATCCTGGTTCATCAAATAGATAGCGGTCTGTCCCTTTACAACTGGCGGATCACTATCTTTCCACTGCTTCCGCCCCCATTTCCACTGACGGAGCACTATCTTTCCACTACTTCAACACCGGTTTTCCACCGGGTGCCCCCCCCCTTTCCAATGCCCGCGCACCCGTTCCCACGGGGTTTCCCCCCTCCATTAAGAAAAGATATTCAATAAATCCTTCGACTAATCTCGCTGCTCCTCGTTTCCCTTTTTTGTGTTACTTTGAGGCATTGATGACCTCCTGGAGAAGGGAAAAAGAATGATACTGAGCAGCGTTCCCAGGGCAAAATAGCCTATCATAATCTCGGCTATTACCAAAAATTCTGTTTTCCAATTTGCGGCATCAAACGGGTCTATACCGAAGTTAGTAAAGATTTTACAGCTTAGATAGAAATAAGTTTCGGCAGCGCCCCTCTCCCCCACATTTGCCCAATATATAAATTCTGTCCATCCTGTCGAGTACAATAAGGAAAATACAAAAACCACGAAAAGACTTGAAAAGAAGAGAGCTCCGAAAGATCGCATATGATTACTGGTCCAAAAAGTTATACTTGCAAAAATTGGATGTCTTTCTTTAAAAGTATGTATAAAATCAAGGTCCTGAATATGCAGCCAGAAATGATACTCTTCGGAGAAGTCCGCTTCCTTATATCTAATTTCCCGAAAATTGGTTATCGAAATTAAATCTACCAGGACATGAAATTTATTACACTTATATAAAAACCTTTTCAAAAAACGTCTAAAGTGCATTAAGCTTCCCTCGGTTTTTATACTTCGATTCCAGTGTCCTTTACATAGGACAAAGTTAACGAAAAGACAGGCTGTTGAAAGCAATTTCCTGAGCACTGCATCCAACCATGAAACAAGAAAAAAACCTTTCCTAAATTTTATTTTTCTAAATACACAATTCCCTAAACTTGATTCTATAAATTTTGAGCCACTGAAATCTATGTTTTGAAACACTACATCATTCATAATTTTAAGTTGTTCAATGTGGCAGTGTTTAAATTTTGAGTCTACGAAATTTGTTTGATCTACTAGCATATCATTGAGGTCACAAAAAAGGAATTCTGTACGATTGATTACCGATTCATTTATTAAATCCTTAGAGAATACTTTTTTGCTATTCTTTTTTAACAACTTTTGTATCTTCGTCAAAGCATCACCGGGGGGTTTCCCGGTATCACCAGAAAAAATCAATCCCGGTAAATTAGAATTTTCAAATTTAGAGTCGAATATATCACAGCCGATGAACTGCAAATGAGGAAGATAAGAATCCTCAATCAATAACTCCCTTACCTTGCAATTTATGAATATAATTCTTTTGGCAGATTCGATTCCTGAAACGGTCATCTTTCTAATTGTAGAGTTGACAAAAATACACTCCTTAACATTTATATTGGCATTATCTGTCAATGTAATATTATCCAGTTCACTATTGTTGCATATTATTTCTTTATGTTCACCTGTATCCAGGCTGTCGAATTTCTCGTTTTCGATTATTTTTTGATCTTCCATTTTCTTTGCCTCGCCTTTCTTGAATTTATTCGTAAAGGATGTACTCAACCGCCCGTTCATCCATATCTGAGTAGGGACGGAGATCCCATTTATCCAATTTTTCACTGCTGACCATTAATAATTTTAAAAGCCGAGACTCTCTCAACTGGATGAACTTACGGATCGATCGCAGTATATTTTTCTCTTCTTCTTTATTAGGCAATTTAAATTGATGGAATATAATAATTACCGGGTCTTCCAGTCGCTTATTTAACTGATGCAGTAAATGGTCGATGCTGTTTGCATCATGGATCCAGTGGCGAAACTGCTTTTTGGTCATCTCTTCGTTGACGACATCTTTAAGGTAATTTGCCTCTTCTTTTTCTTCATTTTTCTTGCCTTTGCCCGGAATATTTTTTATTTCCACGGTAATACAGAGAATCTCGCCAAGCATGTTTTTAATCTTTGTTAGCATACCCCTGATATTTTTTTCTTCTAAGGGGTTTCCCCTGGCATGCAGGTTTACGTAGCAGTGGTTTATAGTGCGGTTCAACAAATTTCTCATTTCTTTTTCATCCATCACTTATACACCTCCGTGATAAATAATTTATTTTTTCTTTTTTCTTTTGACTGCTTCTTCGATCTCTTTTCTGCAGTTTTCAAGGCCACCGAGATTGGCTGCCAGGATTTTCGGGAAAATCTTAACGGCAAATTGATATTTAAATTCAAGAGTTATCCCCTTTTGGGTATCAAAAATTCCAGGTTGGTTAACACCTATTTCCTCGACTTTTTCTTTCATCATACCCTTTGCATCTTGTATCCCTTCCCTTATTTCTTTTCCACGATTCGTTTCTTCCTTCATAAGAATATCAGTATCTCCCAGATATTTGAATATACCATACATACATAAGTTTGCGATGATGGTCTGCATACGGTCAGGCGATACGTCTATCCCATAACCGACAAGCTCCTCTCGAATGTCGTTCAAGGTAAATTGCTCTATACCTTTTTCCAGGTGGAGCAGCGATGCCGCCAGGGTAGTAATTTTATGAATACCCGGGAGAACCGGCTCCTTATCCAGGCGGCTAATCGATTCATAAGGCCTTAAACAAAGCTGCCTGAAATCGTCATGAAGGAGGGCCTGATCCACATTTCTACGTTCCACAATGTCGAATTTTTTAGAATCTTTATCCAGGACTTTTAGCAGCGTATGACAGGCGGCTTGCAGTAACCATGGGTGGCAGGAACATTGATCCACCAAATATTCTGCATCCTTCATATTTTCCCATTTTACAAGTATATTATCCATGGGACGGGTTACTAATTCCAATGCACTTTCCGAATTCAACGCCTGCAGCGGTAGAAACACCATGAAATTGTAGAGCCTGGAATTGGGATTCTTCATCTGGCTGAACATCTCGGCAAAACCGAACAGCACGAAACGGGCGGCGGTTCCACCATGCTTCAGCGGTTCAGTGCGCAGTATATTAAAGGTTTTAAAAATCTTCTCTCGATGTTTTACATCGTATTGAACCAATGCATCCACTTCATCCAAGAGAAGCAAAAACTTAATTTCTCCCTCTTCGGCCATCATAGTAATATATTTTTTGAATTTCCTGATATTGGAGATAGACCGGATAGGTATTTCCATCAACTCAGATAGTTTGGTAAGTAGTTTTTTTTCACTATCGATTCTGCCACAGTCCACGGCAAAAACCTTCCATCCTCCCACATCTTTCAAATCCCGGTATATTTTGAGCATCAACGAGGTTTTACCGATGGTCCGGGTGCCGAAAATACCGATGTTCTCAGGTAATCCCCGTACCAGGGCGATTTCTATATCACGCCCAAAAAATATGTCCTCTACCGGCCCGGCATGGATATAAGGAGAGCGATCGCTGATTTTTAACTGTTGGAAGATGATATCACGGGTTTTTTCCAACGGACTCCCAGCCAGCAGCATCTCTTTCGCCTTCAGGGAATCAATGATAGATATCCTGTCAAAACCTGCCAAATCCTGCTCAAGATCAGCGAAAGAAATATCACCGAAGGAAAATAGCAGTATATAAAATCTTGCCGCAGCCCCTGCTGATCCAGCCGATTTCTGTGCTCTTCTCAGGTATTCCTGTAGTGATGCATAAAGGGAAGAAAAATCATTTATGGTTTTCCCCTTATTCCATGGTTTAAGGGTTATAAGAATATATGTAGTTAATGGTATCTTTAGTGCTTCGCGTGCTTCCTTGCTCATCTCCCTGATGTAAAATTGATCTTTATACCTTTCTATCAATTTTTTTATCGAGTATTTTGATTTAGTCGAAGATTCCGGCGTTTTATCTTCATCCTCTATTTTTATATTGATGAGGTTGCGATACGATAACACTAACCTGTGAGCATTTTTTATATCGGGATTCGAGCTGAACCGGTAAAGAGCAAAAAGCATCTTTACCCAGGGGATGTTCTGGGCAGCCTGATAGAATAATCCTGGTTTACCCTCTATTTCAAACTCGAAACGATCATCTGTATAGACTACCTTAAACTCTTTACCGTAATCGCTTATCTCTTTCATTGTCGGCTTGAAATTATCCCGCGACACAAACTTTGCCAGCAGCGGAGAACTACCATAGATTTTATCAATATTAACTTTTTTTGAGGTTAAACTTTTAAAAAGCAAGGTGGCCAATATTAAGCAAGCATTAGGATTTAGGTCCCTGAAATAGGCAAAAATTTTATCTTTATCGTCTTGTGCAATCCCGTTTGAATAGGTTTCGATGTCAGTCTTTCCGGGATTCCAGCCATAATAGAGTTGGATTAGATGTGGAAAACCGCCGGTGTACCCGTAAATCTCTCCCACTTGCTGTTCACTAAAATTACCGACCTTGCGGATGGCGAGTCTGGCATCTTCAGAAAAGGGCAGTAAGTCAATATGACTGCTTTTCTTGTCTTTAGATGCAGCGGAGTGTATCTCTCTGAAATATTGCTGGTTTTCTTTTTGTTTACGTCTCAGGCACGTTATTACTAATCGAACATGTTTATGGACGCACAGTTCTCTTATAAACTGGTCGAATTTTCCGTTCCCTAACGCATTGCCGAAATCCGGTTTGACAAAATTATCTAATCCAAAAACACAATACGGTTTATTCCCTCTGATTTTGTTCACTATCACGGAAAGTTTTTGAAAAGCTAACAGCTCCCTCCGGTCCTCAGCAGGAATGCCATGCTGCAAGAGACACTGGGTGTAGAATTTCGTTTCGAATTCATTATAGGAAGAAATTTCTTTATTTACCTCTTTTATATCGATATAACAAAACCTGGAATCCGCGGTCAATACTTCCTCTAAAACATATAGAAGAGAAGTTTTACCGCTTTTTGGCGCCCCAGTGACAAAAAAGATAGTCCCGGGATTATTTTTTATCTTTTCCAGTATATCTGCACGGTTGTGGAAATCGACCGGATCATGAACCGGGGCAGAAGGATCTCTTTCCAGTTCTCCCTCAACTACTGTTACCCCTTGTTTTTTTAACAAATTTTCCAGTTCCCGGATATCAGGAAGAAAGAGCAGCTTAACGGGTCCCTCTTCTTTTTTACAGTAAACCCGGTTTTCTATATTCACCAGCGAATCGTACTGTTCTCCTAAATTGATCTGCCAGAGTATATCGCCATGGCGCATGTCGCGTCCCAGCAGACGGCCGTTATCCTGCAATAAAACCATCACGTTTTCGTTTAAAATGAGCATGCGCCGGATGGGGCTATCGTTCTTTAAAAACTCCGAGGTAGATTTCCCCTCCATATTTGCCCGTAACAGTTTTTTTTCAGCGGCAGTTGCTACTACTTTCTTAAAACTTCCTATACTTCTTACGGAAGAATAAAAAGGCCCAATAGCATTTTTAACTCCCTGCTCGACCTTCTCAACGATTCGCACATGACCGTCTGCCAGCCCAAACCAATAATACTTTCCTATCTCTCTAAAACATGTTATGGCAGCCTCTGTAGTCAGCCACTGAACCCAACCCTGGTCCTGATGATAATATCGAATGGACCGGTCTCCCACCAACATGAGATAGCCCTGGAACCGTGAAAGACGATTAAACCCGGCCAATTCCTTTGGAACTTCTATTTTTAACTCCTGTTCCAGTTTTTTTTGATCTTCGCTCAGGGGAATGATTTCTCGATCGAGACTTGTTTTGTCTTCCAAAAGCGCCCATATTCTATTCCCGGTTTTATTTTTTTTCATTACATCAGGATCGGAAGGATCGATAACCGGTACCAGCACATCGAGTATCTGCTTTGTCAGTGGAATATTTAACTGGTTTATCAAGTTCAGGTCTAAATCGAGAATCCGTATCGCCCATTCGCTGAATTGCAGCAGTTTGGGAGCCTTTTTGTCAACTAAGGGGAGGAGAGTGCCCGGACCGATATCGATTGTATCCACGTAATCCAGCCCCTGGCTAATCAACTCCGAATAAACCCGGCCCGCTTCTTCAAATTTTTCCGCTTCATAAAGTGCCTGGAATTTCTTTACCAGCCCCTTCCTGGGTATGTACTCTTCCCATATGGCGTTTAAGGAAGCCAATGTCTCAAAGATGGGGACGTGGAAAGGCTCCACATCGGGTTCCTGGGCCAGTTTTAATAGTTCTTGTTTATACGCTGACCTGTCTCCCACTGCCGCATTTCGGAATTTATCCTTCAATGCAGGAAGAAGCTCCTCCCTGGAAACAGATTGAATTAACTCTCTCAGCTCCCCGCAAACATCAATTTTTTCATCATTTTTTTTCATATAATCACCATCCCTAAATGAAATAAATCCATACATTGCCTTTCAACCGACAAAAATAAATTCTTTCCTTGCTGCTGCATATTCAATTGTGCTCCTTTTATATATTTTTAACCAAAAAATGGCTACAACACACTACATCCTCTTCAAGCCCCGGCTTTATCCTTTTGTCTGCGTTTCCTTATTAATCGGCCTTATCCTTCTCGCAGATTCGCCGACCAACGACTTGAAACTAATTTTTACCACAGCAGCAAAGAAAAGTCAAGAAATTTTAGACCGGTTTGCAGGAATACATTAATTCCACAGTAGACCAAAACAAATAATGAATGCTGCCGGGACTACCTGATCCAGAGCACCACGTCTATACTATAAATACATTCAGTATCCAGTGGATAATAATATACTCTATATTTATTAGAAAAAAAATCAAGTGTTTTACCCTAAATTTCCCAACAATTTTTTTCGGAGGTGACCCGATCCGGTTTTGGCGGATATTATACGTAGGCGGCAAAAATCTCTTTACCCCGGGCTTCTATTTTCTCCCGATCTCCTATCCTGCCGCTCTCCCTGCGCAGGTCATAAACCAGGAGGTAGCCCCGGCCGGCATTTTGTCTATCGAGATAATCGCACAACTGTTCGATACCGGCCCGGTGGTATGATTCACCACGCCAGGTTTTGAGTTCGATAATATACTTTCTATCATGGAAAGTAATCACCACATCCAACCGTTTCTCTTCCGAAACCTGCACCTCTTTAAAATCGAATCCCCTACCGTTGATAATGGGTTTGATAAAAGTCAGGAAAAGGAGCCTGCCGTTTCGTTCGATAAAATCCCGGTTCTTTTTGCTGTACTGCTCCTTCATGAATTCCTGGAATTTGCGGATGATCTTTTCTATATTTAGAGCGCCGTCCGCTTCGATATAACTGCTGCCGACACTGTCGAAAACAGCAGCCCCGGAGGTTTCCATTTTCGAGGTCATGTAATCATAAATGCGCTGTTCGTACAGGCGATTGTGTATTTTGGTTTTTCTTTTCTCCTCTCTTAAGATACCATAGGTGGCGGCGAAATGAATCAACGGGTTGTCCCGGTTAAAAGAAAATTCATGCCCATCCATAATAATCTTAAATACGAAATCGTACAAAGCGGGATTGTTCTCCAGGTTTTTTATTAATGAATCGAAATTGGTATAATCTCTCTTAAGAACGATTTGCACTGCTTGTTCCAGGTCTTCAAGCCGCCAGTTCTTCTCATTTTTTCCGGGTAGAATCTCCTCGTCGATAATCTTGCACAGCAGGCTGACCAGGAAGGGGTACCCGGAAGTAAAATAAAATAGTTTCTCCGCAAAAAAAGGTATATCTATGTTTACCTTTCGTTCCGCCGCGTAGTCCGCCAGCATGGGAGTTATCTCCGCGGGGGAGAACGCCATATCTATCCTGAAATCCACCGCAATATTCCAGGGGCTGTTATAAGTCTTTTCTTTTTCCGGTCTAATTTTGCTTTTTAGTGTTTTGACATCGTGCACACCGGCCAGGATAACCGAATGGAAAGTGTGGTCTTTGCCTTCGTTTCTTTTCAGATACTTTGTCCGCAGCATACCCAGGAAATCGAGAAATAATTGGTTATTACCGGCTTTATCCACCTCGTCGATCAGCAGCACTACTTTCCTGTCGGCAGCGAGGATGAAATCCGTAAAAAAAACATTTGAACTATCGAAATCTGTCATCATGTTATTGGCTTCAACCAGTACGGCCAGTTCTTTTTCCTGCATAAAAACAAGCCGCCTCTGTATTATATTCAGAACTGTACGAATGAAACGATCGTGTTTTTCGTAGGTGGGGCTGTCGATGCCTTCGAAGCTAATATCTATAGTCAGGTAATCTTTGTCTTTTTTCAACTGCTGTTCCAGTAAGTACAGGACAGTTGTTTTACCGTATTGGTGGGGGCGGTTGATAGTAAAATAATCGCCATCGGCTGTCATTCCCATGATTTGTTCCAGCTTCCCGGAAATATCGCACATAAAATGGCGTCCCGGGATACAGGTGCCGGTTATGTTAAATTTTTTTTTCATATTTACTCCAAAAAAAACGCCGCCTCTGTTATAGCAAATTAAAAAGATTTTGAAAACTTTTGGGTCAGTCTAATCGGTAATGTACTTCCCAGGCCATTACCGGCTGCGGACCCGGGCCCGCTTTTAGAAAAATTGACCTGATGGGGAGTTCATATTACGTGCACACCTGTCTCGTGCGGGAATGGACCGGGTTTGAAGGGAGAATGATTTTGCACACAAAATAAAAGTTACCTGGAGTAAAACCGGGTTCTATTGGGCTGCGCGGCCTCTCAGCTCCTGCAGTAACTGGCCCACATTACGGTAATTGGGATCGGCACTCAAAATTTCCTCTATTACCCTTACTGCACTATTAAAATCATCTTTGGACCTGTATACCATCATCAGGTCATACTTAATGGCAAGATACTCCTCGGGACTCCGGTCCGGGGTTTCCAGCGCCTTTTCATACCAACCGGCCGCTTCGCTTAACATCCCCTTTTCCATGAAACACATGCCCAATAAACCGGCGGAATCGAAAATTTTCGTGGGATGCTTGGAAGTAATAAGGAACTCATGAATCGCTTCTTCAAGTAATCCCATCTCTTTATAAGCGATGCCTAAATTATACCGGGTGTCCACATCCTCCCGCCCTATCTTCTCATCGATGCCTCTTTTGAACTCATCGAAAATCTCTACCATGTTCTTCTCAAGGGTAGTTGTTCTCTGTTTTTCAAGCTCTTTTAACCAAAAATCCACGGCAGCCTTCTCACCGGCTGCATTCTTTTCCGTCTCAAAATATATCTCATCTTCCAACAGCAGACCGTCTGTTTTTAAAATGTCATCCTCATCTTCAAAGGGAATCGTCTGGTCTATCTCCTGGAAAGGAGACTCGCTTTCTACCAGCGCAGCGTCCGCGGGAACCGCTTCCGATATGGGCGGAGATACTGCCGCGGGTTCAACCGCCGCCGGGGGAGCAGCCTCCCCATCCATTACACCATCTAAGTTAAAGGCATCATCCACCGAAAAATCGGTTCCTTCCGGGGCGCGGGCCGCCAACCTGTCATCTACTTCATCTAAAGGCACATAACCGGTATCATCAGGTTCTTCCATTTCCACTTCAAAACCGGCATCCGACTGCTCCGGCTGCGCTGCCGGTGGCGACATGGCGTCGTCGCTCAATTGGAAACCGGAGCCGCTGTCGGTATCCCCGAACTCCGGGGCCATCTCCGGTTCATCGGTTATCGACGGCCCCAATTGGAAAGCGGCTTCATGGACTTCTAAAAATTTCTCAGACCGGTCTTTCGATTCTACTTCATCTATATGCAATTCAGCAGTTTGTTCGCCCGGGTCTTCTTCAAATTCCGGCGCACCCATTTCAAAAGCGATGTTATCTAAATCGGAAAATCCCTTATCGCCGGTATCAGTCCCTAAGGGTTCCGCGAAACCGGGCCCGGCCGGTTCATCGAGAGGCTCTTCCTTTGCTGACTTTGCCCTTTCTAATTTTTCGATTTTTTTCAGTAGTTCTTCATTACCGGAATACTGCTTTTTTAAGCGGTTAACCAATTGTTCCGCATCGCCGAAATACCCATCGTTGATATAAAAATCCAATTCAGACAATAGAGAAGAAAAACTCTTCTGGAATTTCTGTTCTTCTTGAGACTCAGGTTCAGGTTCAGGTTCGCCGATGCCGTCCATATCGGTAAGCAAAAGGACATCTTCTTCTGTTTCGACTTTCCGGGGGGCATCCAGGGGAACTTCTTCCCGCTTGATTTCCTCCATTTGTTCCTGGAACTCCCCGGTGCCGAAATCTATATCGATATTGGTTTTCTCTTCACCGGACAGTTCGATCAATTTTTCATCTTCCGGGTTTAATAGGGACAACTTATCGAGTAATTCGGAACGCTCGAAATCAAGACCTTTTTTTTCATAAATAGTCAATAAATCTTTGCCCTCTTCCACTGCCTGGTCAATTTCTTCAATGGCATTATAGACTGCAAATAATTTTTCCCTGACTTCGATGCTCTGGGGAAACCGCAGCTTCGTATCCTTTAACACATCGATGGCTTTCCTAAAATCACTGATTCTTATTGCATCTTCCGCCACCCCGAGGTTCCGTTTTACGGTTTCCTGCTCTTTTTCACCGGCCGCTGCTTCCGCTGCCGCTGCCTGCTGCTGTTTATCTTCCTCGGCTTTTTCGTCCATTAACTTTTGCAGTTGATCCTGGTAAGTAATGGGGGTATCGGATAATTTTATTAATTGTTCCAGGTTCTCTTTTAATTCAGCGCGCATCCCCTCTTTTTCATAAATGGGAATGAGGGATTCATATAAAGCGATTAAATTACCGGTTTTACCGCTTTGTTCAAATATAGAGGCAAGCTTATGTTTTGCCGGGAGATAATCGAATTTTGAAGCGATAATAAAACGCAGCAAGTTCTCAGCTTCCTCGACTTTCCCGTCCGTCAGGTTTTTATCGACTACCGGCAGGAGAAGTTGATAGGTCTTATCATATTCTTCCCTTTCTAAATAAACTTTGCCCAGCTTCATCACCACTTCCGCTTGGCCGGGGTCCACCTGCGCCACTTTGGCAAATACCTTTTCCGCTTCTTCCAACCTGCCCTTTTTGAAATACATCTCCCCTAACATTTTCATCAATTCGACGTTTTTCAACAGTTCACTGCCCATACCGCGCAGCGTTTCGATGGCTTTATCTTCATTTCCTTGAGCAGAATAACAATCCACCAACTTGCCGACTATTTTCGGGCTTTTTACTTTTGTTATCGTATTCTTGAGCACTTCCTCCGCTTTAGAGTAATCCCGCTTACGTAACAATATGTCCGCGGCAGTGGTATATTCGTTAACCGCCTCGTCTTGCAAACCTTCCTTATAAAAGTTGTCGGCCAGGAGAAGCCGCATTTTGATATTGCTCCTGTCGAATTCCAGGATCTTTTTATACATATCGAGGGCTTTTTTCTGGTCCTTCTTTCTCTTGTATTCCTCTGCCAGATCGAGATAAATCTGTTTGGCTTCTATGACCAATCCCTGTTTGGTATATAATTCAGCTAATTTAAAGGCGGCCTTCTCATAAGTGGGATCGATCCGGGTGATCCGCTTGAACATAGCGATGGATTTGGCAAAAAAGCCCTCTTTGAGATAATAATCGGCAATCCATTCGAATTGTTTTATGGCTTCCGGTAAGGCGTTCTGCCGCAATTGCAGGTCGCCCACAATACGCCTGACTTCAAGATCATCAGGCTTTAAATCTAAAACTTTAGTATACTCTTTTATGGATGCTTCGATCTTCCCCTGGCGAAATAGTTTATTCGCCTGTTTCAGGATACCTAATCTCTTATCTTTTGCCATTATGCTGCCCTGAAGCTCTTACGGTGAAACCCGGTTTGCCCTTTTAACGATAGGGCCTGACGATGCGCCTTAGTTGGATAACCTTTATTGTTTTCAAAAAGATAGCCGGGAAAAAAACTTGCAAAGGAGACTAACAGTTGGTCCCTGAACACTTTGGCAATAATCGAGGCCGCGGCGATGGACAAACTTTTCGTATCTCCTTTTATTATACCGCGTCCCGGTATATCTAAAAAGTCAGGTTCCATCCCGTCCATTAAGACATAATCCGGCGTACCCTGTAATCCTTTAACAGCCATATTCATCGCTTTTTTTGTCGCCTCCAGGATGTTTAAATCGTCTATCTCGTCGTTCCAGCACCAACCGATGGAATAGGCAGCAGCGTTCTCATAAATGTAATCGGACACCTGCAGCCGTTTACGGGGGCTCAACTGCTTGGAATCCTTTAACTGGAAATTCAACTTTCCCGGGTCTAAAACAACGGCCCCGGCAACGACGGGTCCAAATAACGCCCCGCGGCCAACTTCATCCACACCGCAGATGTACAGGTAATTTTGTTCTAAGAGCTCTGCCTCGATATCATAATTACCCATTAACCGGTTACCTGAGTTCTTTTAACCTGGCGGCTTTTCCTCTTAAGTTCCTCAAATAATAAAGTTTTGCCCTCCTGACTCGCGAATGTTTTTTAACCTCGATTGCCTGTACCAATTTCGAATTCAGGGGAAAGATGCGCTCAACGGCAATACCGAAAGAGGTCTTTCTAACAGTGATGGTTTTTGCTATGCCTGAATTTTTTATGGCAATTACGGTTCCCTCAAAAATCTGGGTTCTCTCTTTACCGCCTTCGATAACACGGTAGGACATCCTGACCAGGTCGCCTGGTTTTATAGCAGGAAGGTCTTTTCTTACCTCTTCTAAATAATTTAAATCACCGATAAAAGCCGATTTTTTCGGTTTCTCCTCTTCTTGCTGAGCAGCTTTTTTTTCTTTGCTTTCCTGTGATTTTTTTTTTTTCTTTTCAGCTTTCTTTTGAGCCGCGGTTTTTTCTTCTTGCTTCGGTTCTTCAGTTCCTGCTGCGGTTTCTTTTATTTCGGGAGTTTCTGCTGCATCTTTTGTCTCTTCAGCTTTGCCGGCTTCAGTATCAGCACTCACGTTGTCCTTTTTTTCTTCGGCCATTCTTAATCTCCTTATAAAATGAAATGTATCTAAATATCCACGTTTGCTCGATTACCGGGCCTTACGTTAAGATGCCGTTCAAATCGATAAGCTTACGATTTTTTTATGCTTCATACGCTTATTGATTAATGACCCCCTATTGTACTATTTTTTTTACCATTTTTCAAGCCCTAATTTCACCCTAAATTTTCCATAATCTTTAATTAATTGAAAAAAAGGACAATTTCCGATAAAATGCAGGTATGAGAAATACTTTTTTTAACAATCCTGGAGGCATTGAATGAATCACACAAAATCTAAAAAAAAGAATGCGGGGCTTATTTTACTAACACTTTTCCCTATCTTGCTGTTCTCGATGGGGCAATTGCCCGGCAGCGCCGGTATTGCTCCCGGAATGGATTTAGCGGCTATTTTTAAGAACCGGCTGGTTATAGATACCAATAACGACCATATCCCCGATGATATAGCAGCGCGGTTTTTAATCGGCAGCCGGGCGCTCTCCCCGGATATCGAAGCTGCCGCCGCTATTGCCGCCCGTCTCGGGTTTGAAAGCTGCGCTATGGACCCGGCCCTATGCGTATCCGGTTGGAACGAAGCAAAAAAAAAGAAAATAGAATGGCTGATAACTTTTTCTACTATAAGTTCTCCAGCCCGGGGGGTGCGGCGCACCCGGCCTATGAGGGGCCTGCCGCAGGCAAGCGGGATCAGGGTTTACAAGCAAAAGGGAATAAAAGTAATCGACATTTTCGGAGAGACGCCGCGGGCCAGGAGATATGCGGCGCTGAATTTTTTCTCCAGGTTCCCCTACACCTGGGATATAACCGGGCGGGAGACCGGCGAACTATGGTCCCGGGTCAAAGAGGATGTGCTGGGCCGCATCCCGGGGCCTGATAGAAAAAAGGCGTCCATAAGAATCACCGCTGTACACTACCTGTACCGGGAGCCTTTAGAAAAAAGCGTGAAAAACCGCCTGCTGGAGCGCTCAGGGCTTTCCGGCACCACGCAGAAAAAAGGAGAAGTGGAGAAAGTCGAAGTGGAACTAATTGTTCCCGGGGACATACAAGATATCGCCGCCGCTTTCAAAAATCTTATCGATGCCCACAAATCGGGAATAGACACACAGATTCTCAATTTTGCCGGGGTCAAACACACCGTGATTCATATTTCTTCTTTAGGAAACAAAAAAAATGGAAAAACTGTTTGTATTCCGCGTACAACTGTACCGCAGCGGTTTTTGAATCCCGCGGTGGACCCTTTTTTCTTCAAGAAAAAAACCGACATAAAAGATGTACAGTCGGACATAGCGGGATTCTACACCGGTAAAGGAATTTATAAAGATACCGATGAGGATGGTTTTGCCGACAAATTGGTTTCCCGGATTATTTACGAAGGCAGTCTACCTTTTCGGGTGATCGACCTCTGCGCCAGGATCGGTCTCGAGGATTGCGCAGTCAGTTTGCCTTTTATCCGGGACGCGGAAAATTTCGATATGAAGACCATCAAAAACGTAGAACGCCCGATATTTATAGGCAGGGGCAGCCGTTTTACCGGCTACCTCAGGAAAATCGGCAGAGCCGGGATTCCTTCCTTAGGGCAGGATGAAGGGGTTATTCAATTCAGTGCCGGGTTTAATCCCGGCGGCGCTTATATAATATCCGGTTCCGGTCCCGGCGGAGAAAATGCGGCCCTGGGGTATGCGGCGGGAACGCTTCCTTTTATTTCGGCGGGTTTTACCCGGCCCGGCGCGCCGGTGTGGCAGGATTTGAACCGCCGGATCGAGCTTTTTTTCGGTCGTAAAAGCGACGCCGGTATTGCCGCTTACGGGATACTGCAATTAGACAGGCAAAAAAAAGCATTTGCCGCAGCAGACTTAGAAAGCGCGGACGTTCGTTTGTTCACCCTGCGGAGGGTGGAGAACCTGGATAGTTTTCTTACTGAACGAATTCAAACCTATCGTGCTTCTACAAATAAACAAAAGTTTTTTGGGGGGTCCAGGGGGGCAATTTTACAAAAAAGCCCCCCTGGTCGCCGAAGGCAGGAAAAAAATAAACTTTCAATAAAGAGCAGTGGCCGGTTAACGCCTGCCGAAGGCTTTTCGGACACTTATGCGCCGCAGTGGGAAGTGGACGAATTTAGGGAAATATTTACTCAGAAAGTACTCCCCAAATTGCAAAGTTTGGCAAAAGAGCAGCCGGTGAAAGAAGGCGTCTCCCCTACCCTGTTTATCGACCTACGGTTAAGCGAACCAAAAGAAGTGCTGGAACAGCAGGCGGCCTGGATAGAGGACATGGCGGTGGCAGCCGGGTTCAAGAAAAAGCAAGTGGAAGTGCGGGCTATTTGTGCTTACAAGCAGGGTTTTCACTGGATCAAAGACCATCTAATCCCCCGCTTAAATAAAAGTTTTTCGGGGGGGAATTTTCCACAAAATAAGGTGGAAAATTGGGATAGACGCACTGCGTCTCCCGCTTTGGGGCGGCATTTCAAAAAAGCCCCCCTGGCACTTATCCCCTCCCCACGTGGTGAGGCCGAAGGCAAGACAGAAGATCTATCAGCTATTAAAATCCGTTTTTCTCCTTTCCCGCTGGATCTCGAAAGCGCCGAAAAGTACCGCCCCGAACCGGTGAGGTGGCTGCAGGAGCTTTACCCCATAGATGAGATATTAGAAAAAGAGTTAAATATCCCGCTGCAAGCGATTCATTTTGAAAAAGACGACACGTTAGAAGACGCTGTTTACGAAATAACTGTTCTTGGTCGAACCGGGGAGGAACTTTTCAAAGAAACCTTTACTCCTTTTACTACAGTGATTCCTTTCCAGGAGCGTTTCAAGCAGTGGGGGAATGTGACAGTATGCACTGGCGGTATCCGGGTCGCATGGCAGGACCGGGAGGTCTTTTCGACTACCATCGACACGGACCCGCTGCGTTTATGGAAGCATTACCAGGGGAAGATCCTGCCCAAACTAACCGGCATGATAGAAAAATTAGCCGGTGGCCCGTTGAAATTGGAAGAGCAGCCTTTTTTTGACCGGCTGCTGGTAAAAGTATGGATGAGCGAGCCCGACTACCGTTTAGGATTGGATGAAGAGTTGGTCAGTTCTTTAGAATCTTTCCACGAGGATGTGTATTTCAACACTTTGGATTATTTCCAGGGGTTGGTGAAGAAAGACCCTGAGATGGATGTAGAGAACCCCTTGATGGCGCAGCGTTGGGCAGCTCCCGGCAATATCCTGCCCATCATCCACCCTTCGCGCACCGGCCGGGGGCCTTTGCTGGAAACCCTGGTCACCGGACTGGAATCTTTCTCCGCGAAAGTGGCAATGAAATTCCGGTATTTTGAAGAGAAGAAGCCTGTTAAAATCAGCAAAAAGATCGTCCCCTTGAAAAAGTTAAAAGCGCCTCGTTTGACAGGCATCGTAGTGGATAAAAAGGGCAGTGCCCGGGAAGCGGAATACAGCCTGGAATTCAAGGATGAAAAAGAGTTAAGCGACGCGGTGGACATGCTCGGTATCCTGGCGGAAATGCAAAAAGAGAAGATACTCGGCGATACTTTTTCTTATCCCGGTTTATCGACAATACGGTTTATTCTCTGTGCCCCCCCCGGGCTGCGCAGCAGCTTTGTGCTAAACTCCCCACGAAGTGGAATTAATAAAAGTTTTTCGGGGGGTCCAGGGGGGCGGCTTTTCAAAAAAGCCCCCCTGGTCGCCGAAGGCCATACCGCCGGAGGCAAGGAAATCGGCAGAGCCGAATTAGACAAAGCCCTGAGTAAAGTAATGAGTCCTGAAGATACCGCGGCCATGGCGCAGCGGTTGGGCATCCTGCCGGAAATCGACTTTTACACCGGCGGATATTCTTTTCAAGGGCGGCCCGTGCCGGTATTGGAGATCGGCTTAAAATCCAAAGGCAAAATAGAGAGCCGCCGGAAAATCACCACCTACAAACCTACTATTTTTATATTGGGCCGTCAACACGCCAATGAAGTTTCTTCCACCAATTATGGTTTTAACATCGCCTACCTGTTGGCTAAAGACCCTGCTTACCGCAAATACCTGGAACAACTAAATATCGTCATCGAACCCATGGAGAACCCCGACGGTTCCGCGCTGGCAGTAGAACTGCAAAAACTAACCCCGCACCACATGCTTCATGCCGGCAGGTACAGCGCTTTAGGCACGGACATCGGCTACCAGGTGAACAAGCCGAACACCCTGATAACCGAAGCCAAAGTACGCAAGAAATTATACCGACGCTGGCAGCCCGATATTTTCTTAAACAACCACGGTTATCCATCCCACGAATGGGTGCAGCAGTTTTCCAATTACACCCCTTATTTATTCAGGGCCTATTGGGCGCCCCGGGGCTGGTATTATTTCCATGTAGGCTTGAACCGCATCGGCACGCCGCAGCACAAAAAAGCCGGTGAGCGCATCGTAGAAATCATCTCCGAAAAAATGAAAGGCGACCGGGAAGTATTTGAGACCAACCGCCGCATCTATGACCGTTACCGGCGCTGGGCCGAACGCTGGCAGCCTCACATCCACTATCTCGAACTCTATGACGGCACCAATATTTATAAGAAGCGCAGGAGGTCCACCGCATCGCGGTTATCCAAACGCCGTAAAATAACGGTTCTCGAAGCTATACCCGAAGCTATGGACGAAACCGCCCGCGATGAATGGCTGCAATTAGCCATCCGCCAGGGGACGCTTTTCGTAACTTCTTTTTTCGATCTGGCGATAGAGGCGAAAAAGCCCATCGAACGCATCGAAGAGGAAGTAGGTGGAGTTGTCAACTTACAGGTTATTCGTTATCGCCCCCTGCGGGTCAAAAAATAAGTTTTGAGCCTATTTTTCAATAAAATTTGTGTAAATCAGTGTAATCCGTGGGCCAAAATTAGAAATCCTGTAACTGGAACCCACAAGTTGACATTAGTTCGATATTTCGTTAAAATACGGCCATGGCTACAGTTTCTATAAAAAATACTTACTTAGACATGTTAACCGCAATCGGACGAGTGGACTTAATTGTAGAAGAAGCCGTCAGGAAGTATTTAATCGATAAATATGTCGAGAGGTTGGAAAAAGCCAAAAGGAAAATCAGGGAGTTCGCGGAACGTTATAGCTGCGATTATCCGGATTTCAACCTAAGGCTGTCCGATGAGAGGCGGTTGGCGAAAATCGAGAAAGAGCATCCCACCTGGGAAGCAGATAAGGCTGAATGGGTATACTGGCAGAAAGAGCTTGAAGAATGGAAAGCGAAATTAGAAGACATTTTGATGAAATCATAACCGTCGCCAAATCACTCCTGGAGAATATAAAAATTGAAGAAGATATTTCTATAAGAAGAGCGCTTCTTAAAATCAGCGGTCATCATCAAACAGGGAAAGCCCTAAGCACATCCGGGAAAAACTTGCCTGCGGCGATCTGTCACCCTTTGACAATAAACAGCGAATCTGATAATATCTCTCCTGATGAAAAACAAGATCGAAGAAGCTGCCAAAATAATAAAAAATTCCCGACATACGACGGTTTTTACCGGTTCCGGTATCTCTGTAGAAAGCGGCATACCCCCGTTCAGGGGCAAAGACGGGATCTGGAATAAATACGACCCTACCCTGGCCGACATCAGCTTCTTTCGCTCCCAACCGGAGAAATCCTGGCAGATGCTCAAAGAGATCTTTTTCGACCATTTCGGCAGGGCGGAACCCAACGCAGCCCATAAGTGCATCGCGGAATTGGAAAAAAAAGGAATCGTAAAAGCAGTCATCACTCAGAACGTAGATAACCTGCACCAACTGGCCGGCAGCAAAACCGTATACGAATTCCACGGCACTTCGCGAACATTGTCCTGTTTGCTCTGCGGCGTTTCCTACGAATCGAAAAAGGTCTCCTTAGAAACCATCCCGCCGCGCTGTGTGAGCTGCAGCGGTATATTAAAACCGGACTTTATCTTTTTCGGCGAAGGCATCCCGAAAGAAGTAAGCATGTTATCTTTTCATGAAGCCCAGGCCGCGGATGTGTTTTTAGTCATCGGCACCACCGGTGAAGTCATGCCTGCCTGCCAGGTGCCGGTGCAGGCCGGTCGGAACGGCGCTAAGATCATAGAGATCAACATCGAACCGTCCAACTTTACTTATGGCGTAACGAATGTTTTTCTCCAGGGCAAAGCCACGGAGATGATGTCCGCAGTCTATGAAAAAATAATTGAATGATGGAATACGGGAATACTGGAATATTAAAATAATAGGATATTGTGCTGCCGCGCAGCGGCTTAATAGAAGTTTTTTGGGGGTCCAGGGGGCGATTTTACAAAAAAGCCCCCTGGCCGCCGGAGGCAATTAAATATGTTAAAATTATTAATAGACGTGAGCGGCGGTATTGCCGGTGATATGTTTGCCGCTGCCCTGTTGTCCGTGGGCGCGGATTTCGAGTTAGTCCGGGCCGCCATGCTTCAAGCAGCCGCAAAGCTCGGTTCCGCCCAAATATCTTCCGTTGAGACAAGCGACGGTTCTACTCAACTGAAGATCGAGCTCCAATCGAACCGGGCCCATCTCAGGGGCAGCGAAGCCAGAGAGATACTGGCTGATCTTTTTGATGAATTCGCCGTAAAAGAAGAATACAGTACTTTCGGGCTAAAGGCATTAGAAATACTGCTGGCGGCTGAGATCAGGGCGCACCGGGAATATAATATCGTAATAGAAGAAGACAGCGCCCACTCTCACCACCATAACCGGCAGCATAACAACGCTCATCATCACAAGCAAAATCACGATCAAAAACCTCATCACAGCCACAATCACGACTCTAACCACGATCATAACCAAAAACACAACCACAATCACCACCACGGGGAAGACAGTTTCCTGCACGAAGCCCAGGACATAGTCATCGACATTATCGGTGCGGTTTTGGGGCTGCAAGATCTAAGCATAGAACCCCGGGCCCGGTTACTCACCCCGGTTTCCGTCGGCGGCGGCACTGTAAAATGCTCGCACGGCATCCTCCCCGTACCGGCCCCGGCTGCCCAAATAATCTTAGACCGATACGGCATCGCCCGGCAAAAAGGTCCTATAGAAACAGAACTATCCACCCCCACCGGTATGTCTATTTTAGCTGCCTTAGGCGTGCAAAAACCCGTTCCCGCTGCTTTAGAAGATAAGAAAATAGTTTCCACCGGCCAGTCCCGGGGCACCAAAGTGCTCGACATACCGCCTTTAAAAATATATCTTACAGGATAATAAAGGCTTTTTCCAGGTTTACCATCACTTTGCCTCCGGCGGCCAAAACCCTTTTGAAAAAGGGTTCTGGACTCCCAAAACTTTTGATGAGCGATAAGCTTTTCTGCACAGGAAACGTCCTTTATAGGCTCCTGCCGCGAAGCGGCTCATCGGCTGGGTGCACCGCACCCTTCTGGACTCCCAAAACTTTTCATGAGCGATACGCTTTTCTGTTACTCGAAAGCCCCTTATAGGCTGCCCGCGCCGCGGGCTTGAAAAAGTTTGAAAAAAACTTTTAATTATTTAGAATCAAAAGCACCACCCTGCTGCGAAGCGGCTAATCGCCTCCCCGGGCGTACGGGGCCACGCCGCGGGATTGTGAGCGAAACGAACTAAGTTCTAATTTTTCTCTAAGCCGGAATTTCTATTACGAACCTAACCCCCTGTGGTTCATTATCCACTACGGCAATCAAACCGCTGTGCTCTTCGATAATATTATGAGCAATAGCCAGACCTAAACCGGTGCCGGAACTTTTATTGGAAAAATAAGGAACGAATAATTTCTGTTTATTCTCGTCGCTGATTCCCGGACCGTTATCGGCGATCTCAACCCTGACAAATTGAGTCTCTTTATCATATTTAGAAAGGATTTCGATGGTTCCTTTTTCTTTCAAAGCTTCTATGGAATTATCCATTATATTTACGAAAACCCGCTTCATCTGCTCCGGGTCTATTTTTACCAGTATTGGCATCTCTAAGTCGAAATTCACCTTAAACTCTATGTCGCTGTAGATAGATGAATAAACCGACAGCAATTTTTCCAGCACCTGGTTAATATCGCCTTTGCTGAATTTCACTACCGGCAGCCGGGCAAAATCCCCGAACTCTTCGGCCAGTTTGGTAATGGAATCCAGTTCCTGGAGAATAATATGCAAGCTGTCTTCCACCAGTTTTCGGAATTTATCGTCAGGCAATTCCAGGGCTTTTAGTATACGCTGGGAAGAAATCGTTATAGGCGTCAGCGGATTCTTGATCTCGTGGGCGATTCTTTTGGCTACCTCCCGCCACACCAACATACGCTGTGCTTGCATCAATTCGGTAAGGTCGGTTAACACCACCAGGATGCCCGCAAATTTATTATCGACCGGGTTGCGAATCTGGGTGATCCTGGCAGCCAGGTTCAAAATTTTACCACCCATTTTAACATTAAACTCTTTTTCGATTAATTTGAGATTAGTGGAATAGGCTTTTTCTACTAACTGAGTGATGGTTTTAAAGGAATCCCCGGAACCCGCCCCGGAAAAGTGTTTTTTTAAGACCTTCCCGGCATCTAATGAAAGCATTCTTTCGGCAGCCGGGTTGATATCTATCATTTCCCCCCTGGAATCGAGAGCAATCACGCCGGTGGTAATATTTTCCAGGATATTTTCCGTTATACTACGTCTTTGACCTAATTCGATGGTACTGCGGTCTAATTGGTCTCTATTTTCCTTCAAGTCGGAAACCATACGGTTAAATTCCCTGATCAGGGTATTAAATTCGTCTTTTGCCTGATAATCGATCCTGACCTCTAAGTTACCCCCGGCAATTTCGGCTGCTGCCGCCACCACTTTTTCGATAGGCGTGGTAATCCCCCGGGCCAGGTAGAGTCCCAACCATGAAGCCGAAAAAATAATTAATATAGTAATAAAAATAAAAAGCAGCAAATAGGTGGTTTTAATATCATCTTTTATTTTTTTATTCAGGGTATAGTTTCGTACCATGATAGTCAATGAGTTCAGGTTTTTAATATATTTTTCAGGGAAATACATACCGATAATCACCATGATTTCGTCGTTTTCTTTGGTGGTGAAATGATCTCCGCTCCTGATCAGCACTCCTTCCGTCAGGTTATCGGTCTGCGTAGGGTTGCTGCCGCCCAATTCTTTGTATACGAACTCGGTGGGCAAATCTTCATACTCGTGCAGGGGAATTTCCGGGCTAATAAGAGAGACCAGTTCGGTTTGGTTGCGGTAAATATTGACCACATGGAGTTTATACTCTTTCATTTGTCTTTTTACTGAATTATGGAGATAGATACTGTTTTCCGGTGTATATTTTCGTTTACTTTTAATATCTTCCGCGATAAGTTTCGAGAAATGTTCCAGGTCGTCTTTTGCTTTTTCGTAGTAGCTTCTATTCAGATCTTCGAATTTGTTCATGATGGACTCTATATCCGGAGCGAACCATTTATCGATTCCATCGTTTATCAGGTTCGTGGCGAAAACAAAAAGCGATAATGTGGGGATTATAGAGATAGCGATAAAGGAGATGACCAATCTTTTTTTGAATCTCCCGCCAGCATAGCCTTTACTTTTGCCATAGTAAAGTTTAATGATGTTGCGGCCCAGGATATAGAGGAAAGTGAGGCTGAAGAGGATTATTATTGCCCACAGGACTGCGAACATGGTGGAATGGTTGAGTGAGACCGGGGAGAATTTTTTGCTTTCGTCGAAGAATATCTGTATCAGTACAAAGAACACGAAAAAGACGGAGATACCTGCGATTACCAACCTTATGCCTTTAATATTATCTTCTTTCATTAATTAATCACCTCGGTTTCCCGGAATTTTTAGGGCTAAGTATTTTGTTTATAGTCATGGGCATATTATACCAGAATATTATTCGGTCATCAACATGTCATATTTTTGTTTGGTTAGCCTTAAATTCCCATCAAAATAAAAAAAAAGCTCCATTGGCCTCTATTATAGGGTATAATAGAGGCCAAAAAATCAGAGGGTGGGGACCTGAACCGGGCACTCAAAACAAGGTGTAGATGAAAGGCGCGATAGCCGAGCCCTCAGTAGCTATAATCAATATCCCGATCAGTAATAATACTATTATTATCGGGATGACCCAGTACTTCTTCTTTTCTACAAGAAACTCGAACATCTCTTTTATTATCTGTGCTTTCATTTTTTGTCTCCTAATACTGTTTCTCAAGATTCGGCGAAGATTCCCACTCCTCGAAATAAGAAGTCTTCTCTTTATCAAATTTATGCTGCAGCAGCACGGGACCCCGCAGCTTCTTATAAAAAGCAATAGGCGTCAATATAAATATATAGACAATCGTTGTTATCAAAGCAAATATCAAAGTCCCGATCTTCCCGGTTACTTTTAATACCAATTCAAAAACAGGACACAAAATCTTAGAAAGCAATACCAATACGATACTTCCGGCTATAACTATGCCGATATGAACCGCTGTCAATTCAGCAAATATTAACTTCTTCTTAAATACCAATACGTAAGCCAGCAGCCAGTACAGTATGAAAAAAAATACCGCCGCGTTAATCGTTTTTTTATCTATCTTCATTTTTTACCTTCTTGCCTTCGGCGACCAAAAACCTTTTTGAAAAAAGGTTTCTGGACTTCCAAAAACTTTTGTTGAGCGACACGCTTTCCTGTTTTGAATAGCGCCCCTCATAGGCTCCCCGCGCCGCGGGGTTAGTCCAACGGAAAAGTTTTGACCCACTCATAATCGATCTGCTTCCTGTCCTCTTCTTTTTTCTCCACCAGGAACCGTTCCAACAACAAGAAATCCATGTCCGTATTTTTAAATACTTTGTATGCGTCATGGGGACTGCTCACTATCGGTTCGCCCCTGATATTAAAAGATGTGTTGATGATCACAGGACACCCGGTTCTTTTATGAAATTCCTTTATTACCCGGTGATAAAAAGGATTGACGTCCTTGTCAACTGTATGCACCCGGGCGGAAAAATCCACATGGGTGATAGCCGGTATAACAGAACGCGCTATATCAAGCTTCTCTAAGCCTTTCTTCTTCTCCAATTCCTGGGTAATATCCAACCTTTTGTCCTCTTTGACATCATAAACCAACAGCATGTAAGGCGAATCATGATGGAAATCAAAATATTCCGCGGTCTCTTCAGCTAACAAAGAAGGCGCAAAAGGACGAAACGATTCCCTGAATTTTATCTTTACATTCATGACCCGCTGCATCTTCTTCGACCGGGCGTCTCCGATAATACTACGGTGCCCTAAAGCCCGGGGACCATACTCCATGCGCCCGTGAAATAAACCGATTACTTTCTCACTGTCTAAAAGTTCGGCAACTTTTACCGGCACTTCCTCCGCTTCTAATTCCCGGTAGGCGATGCCGTTCTCATCTAAATACTTCCTGATCTCCTCTTCCGGGTAATCGGAACCTAAAAAAGATCCCTGCTGGGAATCGGCGCTGCCGTCCGCTTGCCTTTTATTTCCCTGGTGCTGATGCCACACATAAAGGGCCGCTCCTAAAGCGCCGCCGGCATCCCCGGAAGCAGGCTGAATCCAGATGTTTTTAAATATTTGTTTCCTGAGCAGCTTGCCGTTGGATACACAATTTAAAGCTGCGCCTCCAGCCAAAGTTAGGTTGTCGCCGCCCACTTCCTTTTTCGTAAAGTGGACTATCTTTTCGACTATCTCTTCTAAAACCACCTGGACCGATGCAGCCAGGTCCATATCTAATTCCCGGATGGGGGTTTCCGGTTTGCGGCGCGAACCGCCGAACAACCGGTCAAACTTGCGGTTGGTCATGGTCAATCCCACATGGTAATTAAAATAATCTAAGTTCAGCCTGAAAGAACCGTCTTCTCTAACATCTATCAGGTTATCGTAAATTTTATCTACATACTTCGGCTCTCCATAAGGAGCCAAACCCATTAATTTATATTCGCCCGAGTTCACCCGGAAACCGGTAAAATAAGTAAACGCCGAATACAAAAGCCCTAAAGAATTAGGGAAAAGAATGGTCTTCCCGATCTCGATATTATTTCCCGACCCACTGCCGATAGTTAAGGTGTCCCACTCCCCTACTCCGTCCAGGGTGATAATGGCAGCTTCTTGAAAAGGCGAGGGGAAAAAAGCCGATGCCGCATGAGCTTCATGATGCTTTATAAAAAGGATGTTTTCGTTCTTGGTATGCTCGCTGATGATCTGCTTGATAAATAATTTCTCCTTGAACCAGACCGGCATGGCCTGCAGAAAACTGCGCAGCCCGCGGGGCGCAAACTGCACATAGGTAGAAAGCAGGCGGTCAAATTTCAAGAAAGGTTTTTCGTAAAAAACTACGTAATCCACGTCGTCGGGAGAAATATTACAGTACCGATAAGCTTCGCGCAGGGCATGCTCCGGGAAGACGGGGTCGTGTTTTTTCCTGGTGTATCGCTCTTCCTGGGCGGCAAAAAGGATGCGGCCGTCTTGAATGAGCGCCACGGCGCTGTCATGGTAAAAAGCAGATATTCCTAAAATTATCATCAGCCATTATAGCAAATGCGGAAATAAACATCAAGAGCGCTCAAGGTAACTATTCAGTGCTGGGAAAAGAGAAATTCAAAGTTTTTGTAGGAGAACTTCTCGTTTTTTTAAACAAAAGTTTTGTTCAAACTTTTCCAAAAGTTTGGCCCCCGGCAGGGCCGCCGGAGGCAAGCTGTTTTAAATTTTTACCGAAACTGAACAATTACCGCTCAAAGCAGCTCAATGCTCCTCTATCTTTTTGCGCACTTCCGCTAATCTCTCCTCCTGAGTTCTTCTTGAGCTCCTCCTGAGACCTCTTGAGCGCACCTGATCTCTCTTGAGCTCCTATGCCATGCAGTAATCCACATCTTCGCGATTGTGAGACAGGTAAGGTTTCAAACTCTCTTCACCTTGCCTCTTTAATATACTCAACACCTTGGCTTCTATCTGCCTGACTCGTTCGCGGGTCAAACGGAATCTCTGCGCCACCTCTTCAAGAGTATATTCACAACCATCCTTTAAGCCGAAACGCATTTCGATTAATTCCGCTTCTCTTTCACCTAAAGAATTCAAATGATAGTAAAGCTTATCTTTCAACGCCTCCCGCTCCGATAAAAAACAAGGGTCCACCGCTTTGACATCAGCTTTGAACGTACAGAGCGGTTTCCCGGTTCCGTGCTTTGTCTCCTGGCTGAGAGAAAGCGGGAACTCGAAGGTTTCCAGCAGGTGATTCACATCTTTTTCACTTTTGCCGGTTTCGGCGGAGATATGCTTTATCCCGGGGTCTTTCCGGAGTTCTTTTTTAAGACTCTGCATCGCTTTTCTCATGCTGCCGTATTCCTGGTGCACATGAAAGGGAACCCGGATGGTCCGGGACTGGTCGGCTATGGCTTTGGTAATTCCCTGCCTTATCCACCAGAAGGCATAGGTGATAAATTGATGCCCCAATTCGTGGTTGAATTTTTTAACCGCTTTTAATAACCCGATATTGCCTTCCTGGATAAGATCGGGAAAAGGTAACTGCCCGTGGATAAATTTCTTGGCCACAAACACCACATAACGGAAGAACTTTTCCGAAAAATCATTAAGTAACCTGGTAATCTTCTTCCGGCAGTGCGAAGTAAGTTTAAGGCTTTTTAGGATTAAATCATAATCTAAACCGGCGCTGTCTTCTAATTTCTTTTTTGCCTGCCGGTAACCGGGATTCCCCTTCCCGGCCTGCTCGACTGCTTCTACTGCTTTTCTTAAAGCAGCATAAGATTTCCGGTAATAATATTTGTTCTCGAAATCAAGCTCGACTACTTCATCGATAAAATTAAAAGCATCGCGAACATCCGCGTATTCCACCCCTGAGTAGTTCTCAAAGGCTGGGGTCGCCCCCCCCTCGGCCAGGGAGGTGATAAAATCGACGTAAGACTCACAGCCGCCGGAAAATTTTTCAAAAATTTCCTGGAAAACGATCTTCTTCCTGCCGCGCTTCTCGTGCTTGTTAATATTTTCTAAAATAGCCCTGACACGTAAAATTTCCTCTTTTTTATCGTCGTTTTTATAGAGGGGTTTCCTGCTGATTTTGGCTATCAGGTTGAGTTGTTCTTTAGTAAAAGAGCCACCGTTTTTTCCTTTTTTACCGGCCTCTTTTTTTACTTTGAACTTTTCCCCGATCCCGGCCAGGTTAGCGGAAAAACTGTCCATAAAATAAAAAATACTCAAGATTGCCCTTTCGTACTTTTTTACCACTTCGTAAGTCTGTTTAATTTCCTCCGTGGAGAGATAGTCCCGGGAAATTTTTTTCAACTGGCCGAAATAATAGCCTAAATCGGAATTCACCGGTCTGCCGTTCTTTTTTCCTTTTTCGGGAATTGTCGAATAGGCGGTGGTTCCAGGTTCTTTTACTATGTGTAATCCCGGCGCCGGCATTTCTGCCGGGGGCGGTGCCGGGATTTCTAAGGGCTGGGGTTGAAAAAGTAGCGCCGTTTCGTTCTGCCCGGCGGTTTCGGTCTCGTAATTTGCTTTAAATGCTCTCATAATTGCACTCGCTTTTTGCCATGCCCTGCATGGCGGGATTAAATTTTAAAAATAAAAACTGTATCGGCGTTTGACAGTGCTATTTATATAATATCTATATAATATCGATCGTCCTGAATCGCGATTCCGCACATATTTATATACGGATTGTTTGATTTTTTCCGGATTTTCCGGGAGAGGCGGATTTTTTTTCCCGGTTATGTTACACCAAATGGGGACGGCCAATCTAAGCGCAGCGCCGTTCGGGAAGACCTGCAGCCCGTTTATTTCATATAGAAACGCCCACGAATGTTGACAAAAAAGAGTATTTGGATTATATTAACTATGGAGTAAATAATGCAAAATCTTTCACAAAGGATAAATAGTCTTCCTGCCGGGCTTCAGCAAAAAGTCTTCGCTTATATCGAAGAATTAAAAAAAGAGAAAAAAAATAAAAAAAAGAAACTCAGCTTGAAATGGGCCGGCGGCTTAACAGAATATAAGGATAAGTTCACTTCGGTTGAGCTTCAGAAAAAATCCCTGGATTGGTGGACTAACTAAATGTATCTTGTAGATACGAATATCTGGCTCGAACTGCTGCTCGAGCAGGATAGATGGCAAGATGTGAAATTGTTTTTTGAGAGAGTTGATGCGGATAGTATACATATTACTGAGTTCTCCCTATATTCTATCGGCATTATATTATCTCGATATAAAAAAACAGAAATTTTGAGAGCATTTATTTCCGATTTAGTTTACGAATCCCAGGTTGACATCATTCGCCTGCAAGATGAAGATCACCTGGAGATCATTGAAATCATAGAAAAGTATTCGTTAGATTTTGATGATGCGTATCAATATGCTGCCGCTCGAAAGATGCATTTACAATTAATAAGTTTTGATGCGGATTTTAACAAAACGCCGGAAAAAAGGATATTACCTGATCAAATATATTGAACAAAAGATGGATTTTTATTTGAAAATTTACTAAAATAGACTGTCAGGTAAAATTATGAAACAAATAGTATATGTAGAAATCGAAAATTTTAAGGTCTTCGGTGAAAAAATTCACATAGAATTAGACCATCCGGCGGTGCTCATCGGCCCCAACAACGCCGGGAAAACCAGCGTTATACAGGCCCTGGCCTTATGGAGCCGGGGTATCCGCAGTTGGTATGAGAGAAAAGGCCAACCCGGGAAAAAAAAATTAGAAAAGCTTTCCGCCGGCATCAACCGTTTAAATATCCTCGAAGTCCCGGTAGCTGAGACCCGTTTTTTCTGGAATAAAACTCGCGTCAAGAAGGGCAAGAACCCCGTTGAATTGATTATTAACGTGGGCCTGGAATTTAAACGCAAGGTTTACGACTGCCGGTTGGTTTTTAAACAGCGCGACAGCGAAGTGATATATTGTCGTCCCTGCCCTGAAACCGCGGCCAACGAAGAGCTGCTGGCTCATACCGCTAAACTCCGGTTCAACTTGCTTTATCCCATGTCCGGGATCGACAGGGAGGAGCCGCTTCTCCAGGAAGGCAGGATCGATGTGTTGATGGGACAGGGACAAACAGCGCAAGTGCTGCGCAACTTATGTTACCTGGTTGCAGAGAGAACCGTTGAGAAAGATGAAGTAACCGGAAAATCCGGCTGGCAAAGTATTACCGGACTTATCGAACAACTTTTTATGATCGAGTTAAAAAAACCGCTGCTCGATGCAAATCGCGGTACAGTTATCTTAAAATACCGCCAACAGGGTGTGGAAAGTGATCTGGATATTTCGCTGGCCGGTCGAGGGGTGCAGCAAATGCTGTTGGTATTGGCTTACCTCTATGCCCATAAAGGCAGCATCCTGTTGATCGATGAACCGGACGCCCATCTTGAAATCCTACGGCAAAAACAGGTTTATGAGATTCTCAAGCAGGTGGCCTCCGAAAATGGATGCCAGGTGGTTATCGCTACCCATTCCGAAGTCATCCTGAATGATGCGGTAGACAAAAACCTCACCCTACTGATCAACGGTAAAGCTGTGAACCTGGCTGCCAGGGCAGATATGAAGCATGCCCTGCGCACTTTCGGCATCGAGCATTATTATAAAGCCAGGGTGCTGCCGCGTATTTTATATATAGAAGGAAGCACGGACCTGGGCAACCTGAAAGCGCTGGCTAAGAAGATCGAGCATCCGGCATACGATATTTTAAATGGAAAGTTGAACTACTATTACACCCAAAACATAGACCCGGAAGACAGCCTGGACAGCCGCCTCGATAGGGCTGCGGGGGCTTACGCCGATTATAGACAGCATTTCCACACCTTGAAAAAGTTTGTAGACGGCTTCAAGGGGATTGCCCTTTTTGACGGCGATGGGCGGCAGCCGGAAGATGATATCCGGGATGACCTGGCGGTTGTATCCTGGAAAGACTACGAGTTGGAAAATTATTTTATTACCCCGGAAGTTATCCTTGATTTTACAGATGATTATTACCGGGATGCCGATGAACTGTTTAAGTCTACCTACCATAAAGATATGCGGGAAATTATCGACCAAAGACTTCTTGCCGAGGTTTTTTCCGGGGATATGGAGCAGTTGCAGGAGTTCCGGGAAACCGGCAGGAGCTTGCGGCGGACGATTTTGAAAAATGTTAAGATGAGTAGTTTTGCCGAACATGTGTTCGGGCGGTTTGCTGAGAAGCAGGGGCAGCCGGTACTGCTTAAAAAGAGTGAGTTTTATCTTTTGATCGACTATGTAGACAAGCGTGACATCCCGAATGAAGTATCGCAGAAACTCGATTTGATCGTAAAGTATCTCTATTGGGAAGGTGAAGGTTAAAATGCTTTTAGGACGTATCCAGGTGCTTGAAGAATTATGTTGACAGTGACGTGCATTTAATGTATATTATTCGAGGAGGTAATTATGGAGCATATCAAAATTGTAGTCGAGAAACATGAGGATGGTTTTGCTGCCTATCCGGTGGGTTTGAAAGGAATTGTAGTCGGAGAAGGTGACACTTTTGAAGAAGCCTTTTCCGATGCTAAGTCCGCTGCCAGATTTCATATAGAAACTTTCGGCAGTGAGGTTTTTCAAAAAAAATAAAAAGGAGGATTTGTCATGGGTAGAAGTCATACGTTTATGGACCGGGAGTTCGGTCATCCCGATTATGATCCAGATGATCAAGGAGAATTTGAAAGAGATCTGGTTTTTGTAATAATGACTTTCTCAGGTTATGAGATGGATGATGTCTACTCGGCAATCAAGGACGAATGTTTGAAATTGAAATTGAAAACCGTTCGTGTTGATGAAAACGTGGGATCCTCTTTTGTAATAAGAGAAATAACGGAACTGATAGAGAAAGCAGAATTTATTATCTGTGACTTAACACATGAAAAGCCAAATGTATACTACGAATTAGGCTATGCTCATGGTGTGGGTAATGAGAGCTCAGATATTCTTCTTATTGCGAAAGAAGGAACTAATATTCATTTCGATATCGCACCGTTTAGAATCCAGTTCTATAAAAGTACCGAACATCTAAGAAAAGTAATCAATTCTAATCTCAAAAAAATGATTGAAATAACAAGAAAATAGAATTAGATAAGTATTCGAGGTCGATCACTGCAATTATCGGCGGATCTTTTTCTTGACATTTTGATTCATTAAAATTATAATATCAGCATGAACTGGGCCGGTGGTTTAAAAGAGTATAAAGATAAATTCACGTCGGTTGAGCTTCAAAAAAAATCCTTAAATTGGTGGACAAACTGAGTGTGAGAAATAAATGTTTGTGATTAATGAAATGGTTTATTAGGTATTTAGATATTATGGATAAAGAGATAAAAATTTGGTACGATAAAGAAGGCGATTACCTGGAAGTCCTGTTTGAAAAAAAAGCCGGGTACTTCAAGGAAACAGAGAACGATGCAGTTATGGAAAAAGTCGATAAAAAAGGGAATGTGATCGGTTTTTCTGTCTTGAAAGTGAGCGCACTGCAAGAACAAAAACCGCTCTCTGTCAACCTTAAAAGTCATGTCGCTTAGATTCCTTTAGTAACCGATTAACATGTTCGAAAAAATATTGTCGGGAGAAATTTTTCTTGACAATTCGATGTCCAAAAATTATAATATCAACATGGAAACAATAACGGTAGGCGAATTAGAAAAAAATTTATCAAAGGTTAAAAAAAAATGAAAAAATATACAGCCATAGTAAGAAAAAGCAAGCTTGAATATGTTGCTATATGTCTTGAACTCAATGTCGCTGCCAGGGGAGTAGACCTCGCGGATGTAGAAAAGAATTTACTTTCGGCCATAAACCTTTACTTGCAGGATATTGAAGAATATCCCGATACTGCTGCGGCTCCCATTTCTACGGAAGAACTGATTGAATTCTTGCACGACACCGAACCCGAATGGCACAAAGAGACCGAAAAGGAAAAGAAGTTTGTGCTGCGCCCTTTCGAGATTCACGAAGTCCCCGCCTATGTCTAAATTTCCATCGTTATCGAGTAAAAAACTGGTAAAACTACTTACAAAAGGAGGCGCTGCATTTGTGAGGCAGGGAAGCACAGATCATGCCATTTATTCAAGGATAGTTGAGGGCAGGCGGTATTCCGCACCGGTTCAGATGGGTAAAAAAAGTCTGGATCCTGTATATTGTAAACGAGTATGCAAACAACTACAGTTTCGAGATGATGAAATAAAAAAGCTTCTAGCTTAAAAAAACAAAAAATTGCAGTAGACATGGTGCTTGAATTGCCGCAGGAAGAAAAGTAGACCTTGAGGATGTACATTTATTGCAAACGTAGTTCCCCGCGGAGCGGTCTATACCCTGCCCACGTGGTGGGCCCGCGTTGCGGGAAGGAGGAAATATGCCGGAAAAACTAAAAAATATGTTCTTTACTAACGAGTCAGTCAATAAACTGGCGGAGACAGTCAAACAATTCTACCCGGCTTTCGATAAAGAAAAATTCGTCAGCCTGATTTTCTGCATAGCTTGGGAAGACAAAGAACTAAAAGAAAGAATGCGCCACACCACCATCTGTTTGCACGACACCCTACCGCCGTCTTACCCGGAAGCATTGGAGATTCTAAAAAAAGCAGCACCCCAAACCAAAGGTTTCGAAGCCATGTGCCTGCCCGATTACGTAGAACTCTACGGCATGGACGATTGGGACTTATCACTCCCGGCCTTAGGCTATTTTACTAAGTTCGCCAGTTCCGAATTCGCCATCCGCCCGTTTTTAGATAAAGACCCCCAAAAAGCCATAGCTTATATGTACAAATGGGCCGAAGACAAAGACCTATAGCGCTCAGATAAAGTA
>JAGLSW010000978.1 GCA_023135565.1 Candidatus Aminicenantota bacterium
TAACGCCACCCCACGCGCGTGGGGTCGCCGAAGGCAAGTAAAAAAATGTGGGAAATAAAGTTGTTTTATGTTATACTTATTGGGTGAGGAACCGATAATGAATGTAGTCAATGGTTTCCGCCAGGAGTTAAAAGAGAGCCATGCGTATCGACAGACATGAAAAAGAAGCGTTGAAATATGCTTTCAAGGATTTCAAAGGAGACGTTTATTTTTTCGGTTCCAGGCTGGATGATTCAAAGAAAGGGGGGGATATAGACGTGATCATTATTCCCGGGAAAAAAGCCAATCCTCTCAAGTTATCGCTGGAAATCCAGAAACGTTTTTTTTCTAAGTGCGAACAAAATTTAGACCTTATTGTATACAAAGAAGACAACCTATTTTGCCGGGAGGTGATGAGTCATGCAAAAAGAGTTAATATTGAAACAATTTAACGATATCGAGAAAGCAAAAGAGCTTTTCTCCGCATCTGTAACTAAATTTGTCCCCTATGATACAGATCAATATTATACCCCTGATGAGTTGGAGTATTATGATTCCTTAGCCTTTCGTTTTGAGAAATGTGTAGAGTTAACTATAAATTTCTTCAGGTCACTGGAACTATTTCTTTATGCAAAGCAGAGCGACACATTAAGAGACAGGCTGTTAAAGATGCAAAAGATAAATATTATTGAAGATATTGATTTTTGGATGGAATCGAGATTATTAAGAAACAAAATTTCTCATGCTTATCTTCCCGAAGAGATAAAAGATATATATCAAGAAATTTACGATAGATCGAAAGAGATATTTAAAACAATCGATAGAATAAAGGACTTTATAAGCAAATAAAGGAAAGAAGTTGGCAAGTATTATCGAATTTATTAAAAACTGGCTGATTAACGAGCATCATTGGTTGACCAATGTAGGCATCATTATCGGCCTGATCGCCGCTTTCTGCGGCTTTCTCCATATGCTGGGCAAAGCCGCAAAATGGCTGTATCACTTGTTTAACCGGGAGAGCTTGCACCGCCGTTTGAAGCCCTTTTTTAACCGCCACGAAATCAGCGGGGCGGTTGATAATTATGTCCCTACCCAATGCCAGAACGTAGACCCTTCCAGTACGGCTGAACCGGGCCGGGTTCATGCTTTCGCGGTGCGGCAGAAGCTGGTTCCTTTTTTTATCCAGCAGGTGTTCCGGGAGAAGAGGGAAGAGAAATACTACCTGATCCTGGCCGATTCGGGCATGGGCAAAACTACTTTTATGATCAATCTTTTCTTAAAATACCAGCGAAAACGGTTTAAAAAATACGACATGATGCTTGTGCCTTTGGGCCATCCAAAAGCCGATGAAAAGATCGCCGCCGTAAAAGACAAAACCGGCACGATCCTGCTGTTGGATGCTTTCGACGAAGATATCCGGGCAGCGAAAGATTACAAAATCCGTATGCAGGAGATCATCGACAAAACTTCGGATTTCCAGGCTGTTATTATTACCAGCCGCACCCACTTTTTCCCTTCAGACCCGGACATCCCGCAAGAAACCGGTCTTTTCAAGTTCGGTGGGAACAAAGGCATCCAAAAATTTTACCGGCTCTACGTTTCGCCATTCAGGAAAAAAGAAATTAAAGGTTATCTCAGGAGAAGATACCCCTTTTACTGTTGGTTCAAACGGCGCAGAGCCCGGGCTATCGTGGATAAATCGCCCGACCTTATGGTGCGGCCCATGCTTTTGGCCAATATCGACGATTTATTGACGCGAAAGGAGCCTTATCAATATACTTGCCAGGTCTACGAAGAGATGGTGCAGCGCTGGCTCCAACGCGAGCGCGTGGAAGACAAAGAAGAACTGAGAAAATTCTCCGAAGCGGTTGCCGTGGATATGTATCGACGACAGCAGGAGAGGGGCGGGTTGTACATCGACCGCGCTGAGATTCGCGGCTTTGCCGAAAAACACCGTATCCAATTGGATGAATTGGAGATGCGCAGCCGTTCATTACTTAATCGCAATGCCGAAGGCAGGTACAAATTCGCCCACAAATCTATCCTGGAGTACCTGCTTTCTTTAGAGTTGGTCCAGAATTCTTCCTTTTATCGGGATTTCAACTTCGACAACATGGAGCAAACCCGCCGCTTTTATAAAGAACAAAGGGTTATCCCTTTTTTCTCCCGGCTATCGAAAGGCGGCTATAGCTTGGGCGCAAAAAAACTCGCTACCATATCTTGGAGCATAACAGATGACATAAAAAAATTAGATTCAGATGACTTAGATAACATTGCTTCCCTTGATTTAAGTGGAAATAAAATCCAGGATATTACCGCCCTGAGAGAATTAAAAAATATTCAAGCGCTTGATTTGTCCAACAATCAAATCACCGACATTACTCCCCTGCGGGACCTCAAAAATCTTAGAGTTCTTGATTTGTCCGGCAATCCGATCTCTCATACTAAGGAAAAAAAAAAGCTGAGAAGAAAAATAGAAGCGCGGGGAGGAGCGTTTAGGATTTAATCAATTTCCCGGTTTTCTAAGGTGATATTGTTTCCCGTCCGGGAGAAATTGTTAAATATATGGGGGATAAGTATTTTCCTAAAGAGGATAATTATTTCTACCCAGGTTACAAATATTTTTAACCGAAAAAAAATACTTTATTTTATAAAAAAAATATATTTTTCAAATAAATATAACTTATTTCTTGTGGGATATTACATGCCGCGGATGCCACCCGCCCTGCAGCCAAAATTATATTTTCCCCTGGATTTGAACGCCGGAACCAATCATGCTATAATCAACCTTATCCCAAAACAATACGAGGTAAATATGAAAAAAGGAAATTTCTTAACTATCAAACCGGAACAAATCAACGATAATACTTTCAAAATAATCGGCGGCGACTGGATGCTCATCACCGCGGGAAACGAAAACTCTTTCAATACTATGACCGCTTCCTGGGGCGGCTTAGGCATCCTGTGGCACAAAAAAGCCAGTTTCAGCTTCGTCCGCCCCACCCGCTATACCTACGAGTTCATGGAAAAAGACGATCTCTTTACCCTCACTTTCTTCGGCGGCAAACACAAAGATGCCCTCAATATCCTGGGTTCGAAATCAGGCCGCGACGGCGACAAAATTTCCGAAACCGGCCTTACCCCCGTATCGGTAGAACCGGGGGCGGTCACTTTCCAGGAAGCCGAACTGGTACTCCTCTGCAAAAAACTGTATTTCCAGGACCTGGACCCGAAACACTTCTTAGACCCGGAACTCGATTCCCACTACCCGGAAAAAGATTACCACCGCATGTATGTGGGAGAGGTTATTTCGGTTTTTAAGAAAATGGATAATTAATCTATCGCTGCTAAGCCGTTTTGTATCACCGCTTCCAAATGCTCATACTCCTCGATGCCCACCTCACCCGGAAACAAATAAAATTATATCATTTTTTGCCTCCGGCGGCCCCTGCGGGGGGGGCCAAACTTTTGATAATTTAGAATCCAAAGCGCTCCCTGCGGCGAAGCCGCTTATCGCCTCCCCGTGCGCACGGGGTTTGATCAAAACTTTTGATAATTCAGAATCAAAAACGCTCCCTGCGGCGAAGCCACTTATCGCCTCCTCGTGCGCACGGGGTTTGAGCAAAACTTTTTATAATTTAGAATCCAAAGCGCTCACACGCTGCTTCCTGCCCCACAACGGCTCGCGCTGTTTTTAAGAAAGCCGATAATTAATCTATATTCGCTAAACCGTTTTGTATCACCGTTTCCAAATGCTCATACTCCTCGATGCCTACTGAAAGACGAATCAAACCGGGCATGGGATACTTATCACCCCATACGGATTCTACATGCAGCAGCGTGGTGTCCGCGTTACCCAGCGTGGGCACTAAAGGAATATCTTCGGCCACAGCGGCGATGAACTTTTCGGCGGCTTCGAGCTTCTTCCCCGGCGCTGCTTTCAAATCAAAGGTAATCATGCCGCCGAAACCTTTACCTTTAAACAACTTTTTAGCGTCTTCGTGGGTGGAGTGAGACGCCAAACCGGGATAATGCACCTGCTCTATTTTGTCATGAGCAGCCAGCATTCCCGCCAGCTTGAAGGCGTTATCACAGTGCCGCTTCATGCGCAGTTCAAAGGTTTTCAGGTTAGCGCCCAACCGGTAAGCATCATCAGGTGACAACATGTGCCCGATATACTTCCGGTATTCGATGGCGTCCTTCTCCATCCGGGGATCATTGCCGCAGACAACCCCGGCAGTCAAATCACCATGCCCTGCAAGATACTTGGTGGCGCTGTGCACCACGATGTCCGCACCCATCTCTAAAGGCCGCCACAGGTAGGGAGTGGCAAAGGTATTGTCTACGATCACTACGGCGCCACTTTTCTTGGCCAGGGAAATAATCCTTTCGCAGTCAGCCACCACCACCATGGGATTCGATACGCACTCGAAATAAACTAAGGCCGGTTTCACTTCGTCCAGCATCTTTTTCAGTTCGCCCAGGTCGTAACTGCCGCCGGTAGGATAAAAACGCCGGACGTCGAGACCGCGGCGAAATATCAATACCCGGTCGATAAAACTATTAGTGCCGCCGTAAATCTCACTGAAAAAAAGCCAGGGCCCGGTTTTTTTGCCTTGTTGGAAAATCGACAGGGCGAGGTCTATGGCCGACAGCCCCGACTGGGTTAGCAGCGCCCAGTTGCACTGTTCTAATTTCATAAGCTGCTCTTCCGCGGCCACTACGGTGGGATTGCGGTACCGGGAATATATATAATTTTCCGGCGCCCTATGATGATCCAACTCGTCTTTAAAGGCTTTTATACTGGTTCCTGTGTTAATAAGGTGGAAACCGGCATCCCGGTAGATAGGCACCATGGTACTGTGTACTTTGATTTTCTTCATATTGACCTCCGAATCCCCATTATAACATGAATAATCATGCGGCTTCAAGCCAGCTATGAAATTACTATAATCATAGAACAAAAGCAAAAGCATTTTTACCACGAAGCACACGAAGGGCACGAAGAAAAAAGCAAGAAAAAGAGACGGGCTGTTGGATGACCGAGAAGCCAAAATTCCCC
>JAGLSW010000979.1 GCA_023135565.1 Candidatus Aminicenantota bacterium
CGGCAGGGCCGCCGGAGGCAAGAATGATATAATTTCATTTGTTTCCGGGTGCGGCTCGCATCACATTTAACTGCCCCCATATATCTATCATTTATCCCGATTTTTTAAATTTTCCAAAGAGCGGATTTCATTAACTTTGCCCAGCCGGCGGGCATCCCGGATAGCAATTCCCAGCTTGTAAAGTTGAGCCAGCTCTCGTAAACGCCTGTCGATAGCTTCCGGCGACATTTCTACTTGTTTAATCTTATTAATCTTCTGATCCTTCAGCATCGATAAATCCTAACTTTTTCAAATCCAAAAGGTCCTGATCACGACCGGCCAAGCTTTTCATTTTGATCAAGCCTTCAGGTGAAACCACCTGTACCTGTCGTTTTTTCCATTCAAAAGCTTCCCGCTGCTCCCAAACATCCTGGAGAGTTTTATTAACAAGAATCAAGTCCAGGGTCAGTAACTCCGGGCCTTCGACTTTTGAGATCCGGTAAATCTCTCGCTGGGACGGTTTCCCCCAGTCGAAAGGCATTAATCCACCTTTTATAGAAAACCCCCGGTCTTTAACAACTTTCAAGATTTGATCGAGGTCTTCGTGACGAATGAGGATATCGATATCTTTGGTAAAACGGGGATATCCATAAAACGCTACGGCGATACCTCCGCATAGAGCATAATCCAATCCTGCTCTCTTAAGGCTATCGATAAGACCGACAAGTTCTTCGTATAAATCCATGTAAATACTCTTATATTTCCAGGCGCTACCGTACTATGATTACCACAAATCGGGGAAAATTAAAAGGGGTTTCAGGGAAAAAGTTTTTTTTATGAACTTTTTCGTTTGTAACTTTGGACATTGAATGCTGTAACGTTTCATTGAAAAGAAAATAAAGATATGATATAGTATAGTATAGTGTTTGGTTCAAGACTAAACTTGAAAAAAAGCCACCTAACGGTGGGAACTCGAAAAATCGACAACATGTTGTTTATTACCGCCATGTAATGGCATATCCTAAAATTATCTCGATAAGCGTTTTTTCAACCCGCTGTATGCGGCTCGCTTACAACAAAAAACCTGGAGTGTTCATATGGAACCTAAAGTATTGGAAATTGTCATCGACGGTTACGGTTATGACCCGGAATTGGAAATCCACATCCTTAAATCCGCTTTCGCCGGATTAGCGGCGGAACTGAAGGAAGAATTCCTCGATACCATCTACACAAAAATCAGCGGCCAACACCCTAAAATCACCCCGGAAACCGCTTTTATCCTATTCTTTAACCGCAATCCGCTAAACATATACTTTGAAAAAAATCACCGGCTGCTAAAGCAACTTGCCGGGCAAAACCTGGAGAAAATCAAAAAACTCCTGCATTCCCTAAAAGAAAAAGAAGCAAATCAAGACTTCATCGCCCGGGCGAAACAGGTCATCCGGGATACCGCCGCGGAAAAAAAATACGCGGTGTGGGCGGCAGAAACACCTACAATCGATAGACTGCGCCGGGAATACCCCTCTATCTCCACCAAAACCACAGGCATCGAAGCCGGTTATGAAGATTTACAGCCGGAAGTACAGGGAAATTCGGAAACCGGGCACCAGCAGTTGGGAAACCTCAACGTAGCTCCGCAAATTCCCTTAGAAATTTCCACCGATATAAAGACCGGCAAATTTTTTAAAAACCCGGTGCTGGTGCAAGCGATTAAAACCGCTGTAGAAAAAAAAGTGAACCTCAATATTTCATTTATGGTATCCGGCGAATTCGGCGACGACGGCCGGGTGCACTCCTGCTGGGATCACTTAGAAAATTTCTTAGAACTGGCCTTAACAAAACATAAACTCGATCCCGGTAAATTGAGAATCCAGGCCATTTTAGACGGCAGGGACTGCCCCTTGAAGAGTTCTCTCGAAAAAGAGGGAGACAAGTACGGATTTTTATATAAACTTAAAGACCTGTTAACAAAATACAACGCGGATGACGGCATTGCCTGGATTATCGGCAGGGGCATTGCCATGGACCGGGATTACGAAGAAGAACGAACCAAAAAAGATTACCTATTATTGGTAAATGGTGAAGGACATATAGCCAACGATTTCCAGGGCGCCGCAGCCATCATCCAGGCATTTCATAAAGACGAGGTGTTCGATCCTTCTATCGAACCCATCGTAGTCAGGGATAAAAACAGGGCCATCAGGAAACTTGAGAATAACGACGTGTTCGTAGATTTGAACTTCAGGGCGGATAGGCAGAGAGCGCGAATCGCAAGCCTATTAAGGGCAAAAGATTTCCTACAAATGCAGGCTGCCAAAAAACGAAAAGAGTGGAAATTTAAATGGCTTAAAGAAGATTTAAAATTAGACGTCTATTGTATTACCGAATATCATCCCGACCTGGAAAAATATGGAGCCAAGATAGTTTACCCGATCCGGCCTCATGATCATAATTTTCTATCTATATTCAGCAGGTATTTTAAACGCAAAAGAATCCCTTTTAAATACCTGCTGACGGCTGAGAGCAATAAATCGGTGCACATGGGGTATTTTATAAGAGGCAGAAGAGAGTCTTTAGAAGCGGATGAAGTGGAAAAAAAATTTGTTATTCCTTCCTACGGAGAGGAGGATGATATATTTACAGATAATGATTATTATAAAACGCCGCACATGAAAGCGCTGGCCATTGCCGGGAAATTATTGAACGAACTGGCCTCCGGGAATTATAACCTGGCCATAGCCAACATATCGAATCCCGACATGCTGGGACATCTTGTTAACAGGCATTTCGCCCCCTGTGTAAGGGCATTGGAAATAACCGATTATGCGGTCAAAATAATCGTGGAATTTGCCTTGAAGGAAGGTTACTATATCATCATGACTTCCGACCACGGCAACATCGATGAATACAGTTCTTCCCATTCTCTTAACGATATTATCACCACTTTTATTTCCCCTGCCGGAAACATCGCTTTGAACAAGGAATCGGGAGAAAGAATCAGGCTTTTCGATATTCCCTGGGCCATTGCGGAGATATTCAACATTTCCGGGGAGATCGAAAACATCCTGCCGCCCATTCCCGCCTGGACGATAGAAAAAGGATTGGTTGGAGAAACGCCCATCCGGTTTTTATCTCGATGAGCAATGTTCAATGATAAAAAATTTGGGATGACATTTCATGTCTCAGCCCCTATTTCTTGCCTCCGGCGGCCCTGCCGGGAGCCAAACTTTTGTAAAAGTTTGATCAAAACCTTTAATTATTTAAAATCAAAAGAGGCCCCTGCCGCGAAGCGGCTAATCGCCTCCCCACGCGAGTGGGGTCAGAAATCCTTCTCTT
>JAGLSW010000098.1 GCA_023135565.1 Candidatus Aminicenantota bacterium
AATAAGCATAGGGGATTTCTGTGCCCGGCGCAAACCCCCATGTGTTCTGCACGCGAATAGTGACCGGCTTGTTGAACCGGGTGCCGTCAGGCCCGAAGTCGGCGCAGAAAAGGAAGCTGATAGGATATTCTAAATTATCGGTTTCATTAAGACCGCCGGGTAGGGCTTTAGAACCGCTTAACCGGGTGACGCGGATGTCTTTAGTCTCGTCTAATGCGCCCTGGGGAATAATCACTTCTACTGTGGCTTCGCTGTTGACATGAGTCCCCCCTTCAGGACCGATTGCTGTGGTTTTGGTGTCGTGGGGAGTAAGGTAAGCGCTGTCTACAACACCTTCCGTCCCGGTTTTCAGGCTGATTTTTCGGAATACTTCGGTATAGCCGGGTTTGCTGATTTTGATTTTATAGGCGCCGCCTGATGAAAAAACCAACTGCCAAAAACCGTCACTGTCGCTCAATATTTCTTGCCTCCGGCGGGCAGGGGGCTTTTTTGAAAAATCGCCCCCTGCACCCCCAAAAAACTTTTGTTTAACTTCACCGCAGGAGAGTTTTCTTCACTTTCCCCATTAGGTGAGAAACACTGCTCATACTCGATTTTTAATAATTCTACTATGGGAAATTGCCCCGTATTTTTTTCATTTTTACCCGCCGTATTCAAAGACAGGGTAAAAATTAAAGATACCACTAAGATTACAAATAAACTTCCAAAAAAAACCTTACGATGCTTTTTAATAGCCATAATCATACCTCCGATATATTCCTGTATTCAACCTTCAACATTCAACCTTCAACTTTCGGCTTTTGACATTCTGTGCCGGTCATCAGCCTTTAGTATTCGGCATCCCAAAAACTTTTTTAAATTTCACAATCGCGGGCTTTTCCCGCTTTTCCCCAACAACCCGAATAAATACAAAAAAACTTCTCTTTGAAATTCTATTTTCCTCGAACTTTTAGAATCTGTCAAGATACAATTTTGTTACCTGTTCGCTTTTTGTTCCGGCATAGCGAAACCGCCTATAATAAATCATTTTTAAACATTTTATTTTTCACCGGTTTCCTTATTTCTAAGGTTTTCCGGGTTTAGTTTAAGCTCAATTTTTCCCGTTATATAGGCGCTTTTAAATAAATTGATCTCTGCTTCTTTAGACAGGTAACATTTTTAATGGTTTTGGTCTAAATCATAAGAAACAAGCAGAAAAAAAATTCAAAATGAATTACCGCCTATGTTAAAAAAAATGAAAGCCCCTGAAGAGTGGCTTCCAGACTGGATGTTGGAGGCAGCAAAAAAAAAATAGGGTGATACCGGCAATTTTAGGTTGCGAACATCTCCATTCTCGTGGTATAATGTATTTTGACTAAAAGAAAATATTATAGACTATTACTTATAGGCATATGCGCAGTGCTGGTGCTATTCCTGCTTTCTTATAAATACCTGCATGTAGAAGAAAACCTCGAAGTAGACGACTCATGCCCCATCTGTACCTTTGAAAAAACAGCCCGCCTCTTCTATGCCGTGAGCTGCGCACTGCTCTACTGGATCAGCCTCTATATGATATTTTCAAAAATATACAGCCGGGAAAATCAACACGAATCTCCTGGAATTCGTCATATATTAGGGCAGAGAGCGCCTCCTTTTACCTGGCAAAAACACTAACAATACGGTAAAAACATTATTATTTGGCCCGCGCCGGTAATAATGTAACCTTTTAATTCCAACCACAATATTTTCTATTTACTATTAATGTATGCCAGGAGGCGCCATGAAATTAAAATTTTTAGTACTCGCTGTATTAATAATATCTGCCCCGGTCTCAGCCGGGAACGGGGAGATACTCACCTTAGACCGATGCACGGGCATTGCGCTTAAGAACAATCCCCTGATACAATCCTATAACCACCAATACCGGGCCGCAATAGCCCGCACCCGGCAGGCAAAAGCAATCCCCGACCCGGAAATCAGTTTAGACTTCGACTTGCAGCCCAAGCTTTTCGATTTCCCCGGAGCCGGAGAATCCTATGTGGGAGTAAGCCAGTTGATCGAATTCCCGGGGCGGAGATACCTGCGCGGAAAAATCGCCGGGAAAGAAGCCGACGAATTTTTCTGCGATTTCCAATCGGCCCGGCTGGACCTGCTCTACCGGGTAAAAAAAGCTTTCTATGAACTGCTGCTGACAAAAGAAGAGAAGCAGTACGCGGCAGAAAACTTAACCCACGCTAAAGATTTTTTGAACAAAGCGCGGGAAAAATACGAATCGGGCGATGTATCCAAATTAGAAGTGCTGCGGGCCCGGGTGGAAGCGGCCCGGGCGGAAAACCGAAAAAAAATCACCCTGACCAAAATCAAACTGGCCAAATCGAGCTTGAACTTCGTCCTGGCCAGGGAAAAGCACCGGCCTATCGAGATCAGGGGGTCATTAAAAAGACCTTTCCCGGCATTGGACTTAGAAAAACTAACCGCCCGGGCTTTACAGGAAAGAGCGGAAATAAAAAAAGTGAATTTCGCTTTGCAAAAGGAAAAACTAAACAGGACACAAGCTTATTTGAGTTACCTGCCCGATTTTTCCCTGGGTTTAAGCCGGCACAGGATTACCGCTGAACCTACCACCTGGGACGTCACCCTCTCATTCCAGGTGCCCCTTCTTTTCTGGCAGAAGGAAAGGGGCGAAATTGCCGAAGCCAGGGCCAACGTCGCATCTCAAAAAGCGGGATTAAAATATATCGGCCTTGCTATCGCCTTAGAAGTAGAGAATGCGTTTCATAACGCCGTCTCTTTCCGCAGCCAGATCGAATTTCTCGAAAAGGAAGTGCTGCATGAAGCTGAGGAGGTCTACCGCATGTCCTCCATCAGCTACAAAGAGGGTAAAATCGGCAGTATCGAATTAATTACTTCGAGAAAAACGCTGCTGGAGATCAAACAATCTTATGCCGAAACTTTACTGAACTACCGGCTGGCCCTGGCCGAACTTGAAAAATCCGTCGGAGCCCCGGTAGAAGGAGAAAAAAAATGATTAAGAAGTCAATTATTATAATACTTACCGGTCTGCTGGGACTGTTTTTTTGCTGCTGCGATAACAGTACCCACTCACAATCCCAAACCGCCGGTGAAAAGGACAGCGTGAAAAAAAATATCCCCGGCCAGGGGAAAAGCGAGCCCGGCAGAGGGGCAGGCCGCCGCGGCCGGGAAAGAAAACGGTCGGGTGTCCCGGCAGAGGAGCAGGTTGTCCATTTATCCGTGGAAAACGGGAAACAGATCGATATTAAAACAGCAGTGGTGAAGCCGGGGATGGTAAAATCTACGCTAAAAGCCATGGGCAAGGTGTTGGCGCCCAATAACCGGACGGCGATTGTCGGTTTTTCCTGTTCCGCCCGCATCGAAAAGCTCCATACAGAGGTAGGCAGTTGGGTAAAAGCAGGCCAACCGCTGCTTACTTTACAATGTACCGAAGTAGGCGGCTCCCAGTCCGATTTTGTCAAAGCCCTGACCGATCATGAACTGGCCCGGTTGGATTTCCAGCGTGAGGAGCGCCTTTTCAAAAAGGACATCGGCGCTGAAAAGGAGTTGTTGGAGGCCAAAGGTAGGTTCCATATCGCCACTGCAAATCTAAAGGCAGCGAAAGAAAAACTGGCGGTTCTCGGTCTTTCCAAAACGCAGATCGCAGAGATAGCAAAAACCAAAAACGTCAGCCCCACAGTAACGGTGAATGCGCCTATTACCGGGTGGGTGACGCGGAATAGCGCCGTATTGGGAGCAATGATCGATTCAGCCACCGAGATCATGACGGTTATGGATTTAACCGATCTCTGGATCGACGCCGGGATTTACGAGAAAGACCTGTCGAAGGTGCGATTGGGCCAGGAAGTGGAAATCTCGGTGCCGGCTTACCCGGACAAGAAATTTTTCGGCAAAATTCATTATATCGGCGCCGTGGTTAACTCCGACACCCGCACTATCACAGTAAGGACAAAAGTAAACAACCGGGATTTGAAATTGAAACCGGGCATGTTTGCCGGCATCGACATATTGACCGGCAGCAGGCAGGATGCGCTGATTGTGCCCAAACAGGCAGTGCTGGACGACGGCAGCAGGAAAATCATATTTGTTCTCGATGTTGATGAGGAAGATCATTTTATCTGCCGGGTGGTCGAAGTGGGCGCTGTGTACAACGGCGATATCGAGATCGTAAAAGGGCTTAAGAGCGGCGAGATCGTCGTCATCGAAGGCAATTTCCAGTTGAAGTCCAGGCTCTATGCGGAAGACATCGCTGCCCACACCCACTAAAAGCACATGATAGAATTTCTGACCCGCATTTCTTACCAGGAGCCGGATAAGCATTTATCAACCAGGATAAATCGTGTAACACGTGAATCGAAGTGGTCGGTTTAATAAAAGTTTTGGGAGTCCAGAACCCTTTTTCAAAAGGGTTTTGGCCGCCGGAGGCAAAATGTTGTGAGAAATCCGGGCTAAACTCGCAGTGCGAAACAAATAGGAGTAATACATGATAAACAAAGTAATTGATTTTTCATTAAAAAATAGACTGTTAATTATATTGATCGCTGTTTTTATATCGGTGATAGGCGTTTTGGTCTACCAACAAATGCCTAAAGATATCTACCCGGACCTCAATGCGCCCATCGTTAATATCATCACCGGCAACGAAGGCATGGCCGCCGAAGATATCGAACGGCTGATTACCTTCCCCTTAGAGAGCCTGTTAAACGGCTCTCCTCATGTTATCCGGGTGCGTTCCGAATCCACCACCGGCGAATCGGTGATTACCGTGGAATTCGACTGGGGCACGGATATCTATTTAGCCCGGCAAATCGTTACCGGCAAGTTAGATATCCTGGCCGGGGAACTGCCGGCAGGCACTTCCAGACCTACTTTAGGCCCGGTTTCTTCGCGCATGGGGGAGATTTTCGAGTTTGCCGTCAGCGGCAAGGACGTTTCAGCCTTAGACCTGCGCACCATCTCCGATTGGCAAATCCGCTACCGCCTCTTAGGCGTGGAAGGAGTTTCTTTCGTCATTAATTTAGGCGGCTTCGTGCGCCAGTACCAGGTTTTTTTGAAACCCGACATGATGAAACATTACGACATCGCCATCCCCGACGTGAAAGATGCCATCGAAGGCAGCAACCGCAACTTTTCCGGCGGTTTGATCCTCAAAAAAAGCCAGGAAATGCTGATCAAGGGCCTGGGCAAAATCGAAACTACGGAACACATCGAAAATACAGTAATTACTTCGCGAAATAATATCCCTGTTTTCGTAAAAGATGTGGCCGACGTCGAAGTAGGCGGCAAGTTCAGGAGAGGAGACGCCGGTTATAACGGCAGGGAGGCGGTTTCCGTAGTTGTGCAGAAACAGTACGGCGGCAATACTTTAAAAACCATCGCTAAGGTCAAAGAGTTCCTGGGCAGTGTCGAAAAAGACCTGCCGGAAAACGTGGAGATTTCTCCCTATTACGACCAATCGGAACTGATCGAGAGCGCCGTCGGTCACGTGGAAATCTCCATGCTGCAAGGCGGTATCCTGGTGATATTGATTATTTTCTTGTTCCTAACCAACCTCCGGGCGTCGCTTATCGCCTCTTTAACTATACCCATCTCTATTTTCGTATCTCTAATTATCATGCACCTTTTCGGTGTAGCCTTAACTGTCATGGCCTTAGGAGGACTGGCTATCGGCATCGGCAAAATGGCAAACGGTTCGGTAATTATGGTGGAGAACATTTTTCGCCATATGAGCAGCGCGGACAAAAACAGCACCGCCCTACAAACCACCGGGAAAGGCGCCAAAGAGATCGGTACGTTTCTTTTTTCGGCTAACCTGATTATTATTTTCGTGTTCCTGCCCCTGCTGACCTTAGAAGGTATCGGCGGACGCATGTTCCGTCCCACGGCTTTTGCCGTAGCAGCAGCGCTTTTCGGCTCTTTAATCATAAATATCACCCTCAAACCGGTGCTCATGTCTCTTTTCTTTAAGCGGGGTGTGCCCAACCGTACCAATTCCCGGCACAACCGCCTGACGGAATCACTCACCGCTCTCTATAAAAAACTCCTAAATAAAGCCTTTACCCATAAAAAAACCATTTTTACCGTTTCTCTAGTGTTGATGCTGATTGCCCTTATTTGTTTAATGTTCTTAGGCAGGGAGTTCGTCCCGGCCATGGATGAAGGCTCAGTTATCGTTTCCACGGTGATGCTGCCGGAAACCTCCCTGCAAGAATCGGTCAGGATCGGTAAGAAGATCGCCGCCGCGCTGCGCTCTTTTCCCGAAGTGGACTCCGTGTGCCGTACTACCGGCATGGCCGATGCTTCGGAGCACGTGCACCCGGTTAACCACAGCCATTATATAATCGACCTTAAACCTAAAGAAGAACGCCGGCGCGGACTGCCGGAGTTGACAACAGCCATGCGTAAAAAATTAGACAAATTCCCCGGCATCGTCTATATTTTCGAGCAGCCCATATCCAACAAGCTGGCCGAAATGTTGACCGGCGCGGAAGGACAGATTTCTATCAAATTGTTCGGCAAAAACTTAGCGACGCTGAGCGAAAAGATCGAGGAAATCCGCGCTTGTGTGGCCGGGATCGACGGCGTAGCAGACCTGCAAGTCGAGCAGACCGCCGGTATCCCGCGGCTGCTGGTCAGGTTGAAACGGGGCGAACTGGCCCGTTTCGGTATCCGCGTGGAAGACGTTGCCGACATGATCGAAATCGCTTTGAACGGCATAGACGTCACCAATGTTTATGAAGAAGACAAAGTCACCGCCGTGCACCTGCGCCTCTCCGAAAAGTACCGCAAAGATGAAGAAAACGTTAAAAACCTCCTGATCGATACCCCCGGAGGTCAGCGCATCCCCCTTTCCCAACTGGCCGAAATCTCCAAAAGCAAAGGCCCACAGACCATTTTCCGGGAAAACCTGATGCGCCGCAAAATCATCGTATGCAATGTAGTAGGCCGGGACATCGGCAGTTTCGTTGAGGAAGCGCAGGAAAAAATCGCCGCCCGTGTTTCTCTTCCCGCCGGTTATTTTGCTACTTTCGGCGGCCAGTTCGAGAGCCAGCAGCGTTCGTTGAAGCAGCTCACACTTATGATGCTTATCGTCGGCGTGATTGTTTTTGTAGTTCTTTTCAGTTCTTTAGGATCGATCCGGCAATCTTTTTTGATTTTGTCGAATATTCCCCTCACCTTTTCCGGCGGCATTATAGCTCTTCTCCTATTCGGTCAGACCCTCAATGTCTCTTCACTTATCGGTTTGATTGCGCTTTTCGGCATCGCCCTGCAGAACGGCATTATTTTAGTAGGCAAGATCAACACCCTGCGCAAAGAAGGGCTGGAACTCCACGAAGCCGTATTACAAGGAGCAGCCACGCGCTTCCGCCCCACCTTGATGACCGAGCTCATCCTGATATTAGGAGTTTTGCCCCTGTTATTGGGTTCTACTTCCGGGGCCGAACTGCACCAACCCCTGGCCATAGTTTACATCGGTGGATTTTTGGTGGCTATATTTTTTGAACAGATCGTTCTCCCCGTCCTCTACGAAGTATTTGCAAAGCTCAGACCGGAAAAACCATAGTTCAGAAATCAATGTTAAACGGCGTGTTATACCACACGATAACCGGGTAAAAAGGAAAAGATTATTTGCTTACCCGTTCTCTAAGGGTTTTACCGGCCTTAAAAACCGGGTAATTTTTAGCTGGAATCGTTATAGCTTCTTTCGTTTTCGGGTTTATGCCTTTTCTTTCCTTCCTTTTTACTGTTTTGAAAGTACCGAAACCGGGAAGGGTTAATTTTCTTCCGGCATCCAGTTCAACAGCGATTATGCCCTCACCGGGCGTTGCGTCAAAAATTGCATTGGCCGCTTTTCCGGCAGCAGCCAGGGTCAACCCGGTTTTTTTGGCTAATTTTGAGATAAGTTCTGTTTTGTTCATCGTTTATATACTCCTTACTTGATATGCTTACTAACAGCTTATTCTATCCTTAAAGCAAAAAAAAATCAACCGGTTGGAGTTTTTTTAGGGGGGTGAGATTTTGCACTTAAACAATATATGTGGGGAAAATAGCTAAATTTCGAGGTAAAAAAAGAGGCCCCGGGAGGCTGTCCCAGGCTGTCCCGGAATCTCAAACCTCTTTAACGATGCCAACCCGGTTGTTCTACTTCTAAACTTCGCCGGTTTTCATCAATGAAATAGCGGCGGATTATTTATTCTAACAGGAAATGTTATTCGAAAAATTCCTTGAGCATAACCTGGCCCGGCGCTGCCATGATCTTCGGGATAGTCTGTTCAACAAGTTCATGGGACTTAGGAAGTTTGGCCTTTAACTCTGAGCTGCTCATGATACTATACTCCGCCTGCTTTGGGCCGAATATTTCCCGGAGGTCCCACGCACAGTAGATAATCCAATACGCATATTCCTGGATCAGTATCCGGTCTCTTTCTTCTTCGGGTTCCTCATCGTACTGCCTGATGTCGTAATACTTCTTGTCGATGGCTTCCTGCATGGCCCGGTACACTCGCGATGTTTTCGAGATGCCCCACTCGGCGGGCAGTGCGTAGTGCAGCCCTATATCGGTCACGTAGTGTAAGATGTGCTCGACCACCTCATTCACCTGTCCGGGCACTCCTTCCATAATGATATCACATATGCTGTTCCGGCTGGTTGTGACGTGCCACAGTTTTTTTTCAACAGGAGTGAATTTGTAATCATGACCCTTAAAAAGTGGAATCACAGCCCTGTACCTGTACAGGTTTTTTAAAACCTCTTTTTGCAGTTCAGCATCGATGACCCCGCCCCGCGGAAACATGGCCTTGATGGTTTTGGCAACCTTCTTCATAAAGCCGGCGGAGATATCATCCCTGCCGATCAGGGTAATGCCGTAAACTAAAAGTTTTTTTGTGAAGGGCTTATATTCGTCTGTGGGCAAGATGTCGCTTTCCCGGTACGGGTCGTCGGGTACTATGCCTGTTGGTGAAGTTAGGATGCAGCCTCCCAAATGCGTTTTCTTGGTAGTGACTTTTCCTGCTTCAACTTGCTTTGCGGCCACCTGCTCTTCGGCAGCTTTCCCGGTGCCGGTTTTGCCGGGAACCGCCGTATCCCGGCTGCCGCAGCCCGTGAGTAAAACCAAAGAAAAAATTACACAGAAAACTTGTCGTTTAAACATAATATAACCTCCTTTATACTACTTATCGGAAAAAATATTGTTATTTTGCGAAGATTTTTAAAAAAGCAGACCAATGGTGCTGATCTTATAGGTTGCGGATGCCATCCGCCTTTATTTACTAAAAAATTAATATCAAATTAGTTCCCCCTGTGCCGCGGCAATTCCTGTGCCGGCTTCAAACCGGTAACCGCAGGCAGCTAATCCTGATTCGATTGCGCCTACAGTGGCGAGAATATCCCCGGGGTTAACTGCTCCCATGTGCCCGATGCGGAAATAAGCGGCTTTGATTTCCGGGTGTAGTCCACCGGCCAGGAGTGCCCCGGCTGCTTTTATTTTCGGCAGTAAGTCCGCTCCGCCGACACCCTCCGGGTAACAGGGCGCTGTCATGGTGGAAGCAGAAAAAGAGGGATCAGTCGGAACCTGCTTTAGACCTAATGCCCGGATGGCGGCCCGGCAAGCTGAACCGATCTTTTGGTGACGGGCAAACCTCTGCTCCATGCCCTCTTTTAGGATCTGTCCTAAGCTGGTTTTAAGCGCACAAATATGATTAACCGGCGGTGTGCCGAAATAGGAGGGTTTCCGGGCTTCATAAGCTTCCATTATGGGCAGCCAGTGTTTCCAATCGCAGTAGTAATTTCCTACCGGTGTTTTCCTCTCTTGCCAGGTTTTTATCGCTTTAGGGCCGGCGACTAACAGCGCTAACCCCGGGGGAACGCCGATGGCTTTTTGTGAGGCTGTCAATACTACATCTATGCCCCACTCATCCTGGCGAATCTCTTCTCCAGCCACGGAGCAGACGCCATCGAGCAAGGTCATCACTCCGTGTTTTCGGCCCAGTTCACCCATCATCTTGGCGTCTACTTTTACCGCCGTCGAAGTGTCCACATGGGTAAAGGTCATCAGTTTATAGGTTCCTTGCTCTAATGTACGGTCGATTGTTTCTTTGTCTACAACGCCTCCTAAGGGTGCGCTTAGTTTGGTAACTTCCGCACCGTAACGCTTTAGTAATTCTTCGTAGCGGTCGCCGAAATAACCTGTTGAGATGACCAGCGCTTTATCTCCCGGTTCGATCAGGTTGGCGGCAGGCATGTCCATAGCCAGCGTACCGGAACCGGCAATTATAAAGGGCTGTCCCGAAGGCGATAACCAAACTTCCCTCATCATTTCGATGGCCCGGCCGAAAGCTTCGATAAAACCGGGCGCCACATGGCTGGCAGTGGGAGCTCCCAGCGCTTGTAATACAGCCGGTTCAAACTCTATCGGCCCGGGAATCATGAGTAATGTACGATCTTTCATTTTTTTAATCTCCTTTATAATGATTTTCATCGCAAGAAAGATAGAATAGAAAAAAACTTGAAACTAAAAACTTAAAACTTCCGATAACTTTTTATATCACAATTGGCAAGATCAATCAAGTGTTTTATGTTAGAATTAGCCTACCATGAAATTACTATAGCCAC
>JAGLSW010000980.1 GCA_023135565.1 Candidatus Aminicenantota bacterium
TTTTGGTGGGGGTGTCCAATATCGTAGGCGTGGTGCAGGATAACGCCAGCCCTTTCAACATAGCCGATAACCTGGAAGTACCCTATTTTACCGATGAAGAAACCTTCGAGCTGCTGCACATGCACGAAGAGGAAACCGGGCAGTTATTCCAGCGCAAAGTTAAAGAAAAAATATGCGCCGTTACCGCCAACCAGCCGGGACTGGTAAACGGATTCGCCTACAAATTGGTGGAAAAACACCCGGCTAAAGAAAAAATCGACTATAACGATTACTTACAGGTGGAAGATTGGTACCTTACCGAAGCCATCGACAAGAATATTTCCAATATTATCAACAAAGCCAAAAAGCACCGCCGTTTCGTAGAGTCGATCCTGTTTACCGGGGAGAAGCAGCCATTCAGGATTAATGACGACAAAATAAAATTCCTTCATTCCCAGGGCCTGATCAAAAAAGATAAAGACGGTAACGTGGAATTCTGGGTGCCCATGTATAAAAAAGCGGTTTACGATGCCCTATATCCTTATTCCAATGGAGAGAGACGCCGCTTTCTCAGGAACCTCGATTTGAGCACCCTGCTTTACCCGGACGGGCGGATAAATTTCGAACTACTCATCGACAATTACAAAGATTATGTAAAAAGGAGAAGTTTTAAGTATTTCCGTGAGAAAGACGAAGAGACCGGTGCATATAAGAGCATTAAAGAAGCAGCCCTGGCCTACAGTTTCGAGACTTATATCCAGTCGCTGGTGCAGGTCTTCGAAGGGAGAAGTTATCTCGAGCCGGACACCGGGTTGGGGCGGTGCGATCTGTTGATCAATATCGGGAACCGGGAATATGTAGTGGAATTTAAGATTTTCCGGGATATTTTCCGTTTTGAAAAAGGCAAAAAACAGTTGGCCTACTATGCGCGGAGCCTGAAATTAAAAGAAGCGATTTACCTGGTTTTTGTTCCCAATACGGTGAAATTAGCCGGTGTCAAGGAGCAGCGGGAAACCGTAGAAGGCATCCTCATCGAGACGTATATCGTTTTTTATGATGAAGAAAAAGATTTTTAGCGGTTATGTTTGCAGGCAGGGGCGGGCGCTTTCCGGCTCAAAGGAGAAATGGTTTTATTACGTTGTCTATTAAATCGAAATAGGGAACCGTAGTTACCCTTTCGGAGATGCGGGTAGGGTTGTCCCCGGTAAAAACAACATATCCCGGCCCGGTTTTTTCCGGGAAACGATTCAAAAAATACTCGATATTTTTAGCGGCGGAGTGTCTCACCCTATCCGCCCATTTCACTTCGATGGGCAGCCATTTACCACGATATTCGATAATCCAGTCTACTTCCCTGCCGTTGTAATCACGCCAATAATAGAGTTTGGCTTTTATACCGCTTAACTTTAACAATTTTAGTATAGTAATCCCTACCCACTGTTCGAAAAGGCTGCCCCAGTATTCGGAGCGGTATTCCCCTGTCCCCAGCACTTCTGACGCAGCATTGACAATACCTGTGTCGAAGAAAAGATACTTCGAAGACTGCACCACTTTGCCTCTCTGGGAAGCAGGGACGAGGGCTTCGATTTTCTCGGCGATCAAACAGTCTAAAAGAATCCGGTAGTATACCGATATGGTGGAATGGGGTACGCCCACATCCTGGGATAAATTCCTGAGGCTGATAATCCGCCCTGATTCCTCTGCCGATAGTTTGAGAAATTTTGAAAAAGCGCCCATATTTCTTACTAAAGCTTCAGCCCGTATCTCTTCTTCTAAATAAGTATTGACATAAGAATAGAGAAGTTCCGCGGCAGTTTTCTTTTTAGCGGCGGAAACCATGGTAAATATGCGCGGCAATTCCCCGAATTTTAATATATTTTTGATGTTCTCCTGCTTATTTTTAGATAGAAGATGGCTGTATTCTTCCCAGTAAAGCGGGTCCATGCGTAGGGCTGCTACCCTGCCGGGAAGCAGGTTAATATCCTTTCGTTTTAATTTCCGGGCGGATGAACCGGTAATCACGAAAATTTTTTCTTCACTGTCGATCAATACCTGGATATTATCCAGTATCTGCGGTACTTTTTGCACCTCGTCGACAAAAATGAAAGTTTTATCGCCGCCTGCTATTTCGTCGATGAGCAGGGAAGGGTCTCTCTCGAAACGTTGTCTTTCCCGGGATTTCATAAAGTTGTAGCTGAGGTGTTCCACATCTTTGAGCAGGTCATTTACAAAAGTGGTTTTTCCACTTTGTCTTGGACCTAAAAGCAGTATGGAGATATGGTCGTTAAAAATATCCTGAACCCGTTTTTTAAGAAATCTGGTAATCATGTCATCCATTTTAGCCTAAAATGGATGGTAATGCAACCAAATTTCCTTTTATTTTTGATTTCCCGGAAAAAAAAGAACAGGTTGTTTGTCATCCCGGGAAGATCAGTCCGGCGCGGGGAGCCTATGAGGGGCTTTTGGATAACGAAGAATCATGGGGCTTTCCTTCGGTGTTCGATATTCTTTTGGGTTTGGCCCCCGGCAGACTAAGAGGGTGGGTGCGCCGCACCCCCGCCGCGGGCAAAATATTATCAACGGGGGTCGCCGATCAAAACGAAAGCCGACCGGTAAAAGGGGTGGATTCTGCCGACACGACAAATACGTCCCCCCGGTTTTTATAGTGTAAATTGTTGACAAAAAAAGATCGAGAATGCATAATACTACCTGGAGGCAAATAATATGCATACTACTATCGAAGCTGTATATGACAACGGTGAATTTTATTTAGAAGAGGTTCCCAATATAAAAAAAGCCAGGGTTTTTATCACATTTATCCAGGAAATTAAAGATGACGTAAAAGGCAAAGTTAAGTTTCCTACGAAGAAATTAGGAAAGATCATGAATATCGAACGAGAGGGATTTTATGGCGACTACCTATCTGATCGATACTAATATCCTGGTATAATGCATATAAAGTTAGCCTGTCCCCAAAATTTAACCTGCCTGTCCCCGCATATCCCGCATAGCTAATTTGGATTGCTCTCAGGGTTGATTTTAGTCGCATTTTAAGCTATTATATAGATCAGGAGGTACCAAAATGGGAACCATCAATATTAATGTGCCCGGCGATATAAAATTGGAATACAAAATAGAAAATGTAGAAATCATAGAAAAAGTACTGAGAGTTCTAAAAGATGCAGTTAAGAAAAATAAAATCGAGAGAAAACAGGATGGCATCGTGGGTATCTGGAAAGATCGTTATGATGAGAATATTACCTCGGGAATGATTCAACGGATGTTCCACATATAAATTAGTC